>NZ_DHEI01000116.1:0-29540 GCF_002399805.1 Flavobacterium sp. UBA4854 | reverse complement strand
TTCTGTCGCATCTGGGAATAACTTTTATCTTTAGAATTTTAAACCGATCAAAAGATGAATACTAAAGGTCATTGTTATCCAAAATACATAATTCTTCAGGCAGTATATTTCAAGCTAAGATTTACACTTAGTTACCGTGATGTTGAAGAACTAATGAAGATTAGAGGAGTCATTGTGGATCATGCGACGATTCAGCGTTGGGTTTACAAGTTTGCACCTTTGCTTGAGGCAGAAATGAAGAAGAGAAAAGGCAGAGTGGGGGAGAGTTGGAGATTGGATGAGACCTACATCAAAGTAAAAGGTATTTGGTGTTATTTATATAGGGCAGTAGATAAATTAGGCAATACGGTTGATTTTCTTTTGACCAGAAAAAGACAAAGAATGAGTGCGCAGTCATTTCTAATTAAAGCAATTAGTAATAACTACAGACCAAGAGTAGTAAACATTGATAAAAGCGGTTCTAATACTGCCGCTATCAAAGTCTATAACAAACGTTCATTCACAAAGATTAAAATCCGGCAGTGTAAATATCTCAACAATATTGTCGAACAGGACCATCGATTTATAAAATGGAGGATACAAAATGGGTTAGGCTTTAAAAGTTTTGAATCGGCAAGACGAACATTGAGCGGAATTGAAGTTGTGCATATGCTGAGAAAGAATCAAATGGTTAGACCAGGGATGACTATGTTTAAATCATTCTGTAAATTGGCGGGCTAACTTTTAAATTACTTCAATTTTTATATTTGATTCTGACAGATGCGACAGAACCGTTTTCCGTGATATAGCACTTTTATAACATACCCCTGTAATAGTAATGGATATTACATCCATAAGAAGTGGAGTGGAATCGACAGAAATCAGTGGTAATTATGTAAAGAATTTAAAATACGAGATACATATGCATGATAAAACCTTCCGATAGGCAATTGCTTATTTTTGATATTGACAATACTAGTGCTGAAGCCTGTTATTTTATTTGTTGCTACTAAAAATGAACGATGAATTCTACAGAACAAACCTTCAGGCAGTTTCTCTTGCATTTCAGTAATGGATTGGTA
Organism: Flavobacterium sp. UBA4854; assembly: GCF_002399805.1. Lineage (NCBI taxonomy): Bacteria > Pseudomonadati > Bacteroidota > Flavobacteriia > Flavobacteriales > Flavobacteriaceae > Flavobacterium > Flavobacterium sp. UBA4854. The sequence continues at coordinate 28,479 of NZ_DHEI01000116.1, read as the reverse complement.
GGTCTTATAACATTCTGTAGTGGTAAAAATCAACAAATAATTGCCTTGAGATTCAAAATAGCTTATTTCTTCCAGAAAAAGTTTCACCATCTTTCTTTCACATTTCACAAAAATAAACGGATTTTCTTTCTCTTGTTTTTTAGAATGTAATATCGTTTCATTGAACTCTCTGGCTTTACTGTATTTATTTATAGCTTTCGTAAAACGTTCTAGCGAAATTGGTTTTAAAATATAATCGAGAGCATCAATCTCAAATCCTTGGACAGCATATTCTGTATAAGCAGTTGTGAAAATTACAGCGGTTTCTGCATGCAGACTTTTGGCAAATTCTATTCCTGATTTTCCCGGTAAATTTATATCTAAAAAAATAAGATCAATTTTGTGCGATTTTAAAATATTCTGCGCATTGGAAACACTGGTAAATTTTCCTTTCAAATCCAGAAAATCAAACTTCGCAATATGAAGTTCCAGTAAAATAGAGGCCGGTAATTCATCTTCAATTATAATACAATTAATTGCTGACATCTTTTATCTTTATTTTTAAGGAAACAAAAAAACTTAACATCTCATTTTTTATGGTCAAAGTATGTTTTGCAGGATATAGCAGCTCTAATCTCCTTTTTACATTTGCAATTCCAATTCCGCTGCGCACATTATCTCCTATAGTATTATAATGCTCAGGCAGGCTATTTTCAATTTTAACCACAAGCCATTCATCACTTGCATTAATAGCAATTGTAATCCAGCCCTGATTGTTCTCATCTAAACAATGCTTATAGCTGTTTTCGATAAATGGAAGTATCAAAAAAGGCTCAATAAAATGATTCTCAACATTTCCATAAAGGCTAAAACTCAATTGAAGCTGATTTTCAAAACGCAGCTGTTGTAACGAAATATAATTTTTGAGATAATCTATTTCGTTTTGCAGAGAGATACTTTTATTGTTCAAATCGTAAATCGAAAACCGAAGCAGATCCGATATTTTAATCACAATTTCAGCAGAATCATCTGATTTGTTCAAAATTTTAGAGTATAAGCTATTCAGGACATTGAATAGAAAATGTGGATGGAACTGGTTTCGGAGCGAGGATAATTCTGCTTGAAGCTTTTCGGATAAAATCGTCTGGACCTTATTTTTTTCTTCTGCTAAATAATATAAAAGTTTAAATGCAATTGGCGTTGTAACTACAAATTGTAATTTACTCACATTGTACAAAAAGACTGGTGCCGACAAAAGAGGTTCTCTCTTCCAGAAAGTCATATAATAACGTAATATTATATAATTGTCAATTAGCCGCTGCAAGAATGCAAAAACTAGAATCAGAAGAACATAGCAACCGATAAAAATGGCAGTTTTTTTCTTAAATAACAAATTAGGCATTAAAAACTCAACAATAATAGTCACGAACAGTATCTTAGGCAAAACGCTGTACCATTCGTTTCGCCAAGCCATAATGAAATCGTCTTCCGGAAGTCCCTGGATCATACTAAACAGTAAAATATAACCCAACCAGTACAAGGTATAGAGTTTTATCTTTTGAGATTTGTTTTCGGGATTGTAGCTGATTTGCCCCAATTGGTCAAGTTTTATATTAATGCAAAAATAAGGCTTTATTTCAAATCAAAATTGTTGTCTGCAATGCAAATCATGTTGTTTAAATAAATTCTTTTTTTGGAATGAAAAAGAAAAATAACTTTCGTTCAAAAACTAACTTAAAAAATAACCAAAGATGAAAAAAAAAATCTTTTTTTTCTTGATTTTAATGTCTTTAGCATTTATTGCAAATGCTAGAAATTCTACAAGTCATAAAAAAAAACTAACCAAACCGAGCATGAAGCCAATGTATTTAATTGCAGTAATAGGAATTCTTTTTGGAATAAGCAGTTTACCAGTTTTTGGACAGCAGAAAAAAAACACAACTGTAAGTGTATTTCAAAATCGCGTTTTTAACGGAGATAAACACATGCTATTAGGCGATTTAAAATGGGCTTTTAAAACAAGTGGAAAAATATTTTCTTCACCTATTGTTTATAATGGTATTGTTTATATAGGTAGTGAGGATGGCAATCTTTATGCTATCAATCAGAAAACGGGCAAAACACATTGGAAATTTAAAACGGGAGGTGCGGTACACAGCTCTCCGGCAGTTTTCAAAAACACTGTCTATATTGGAAGTTTTGATGGCTACTATTATGCTCTTGATATCCACACAGGTCATATGAAATGGAAATTCAAAACAGGTGGAGAAAAGTGGTTTGACGAAATAGGTTTTCTGAGTTTTAAGCCTGTGGACAAATGCATGGATGATTTGTGGGATTTCTTTTTGTCCTCTCCTGTTATAAAACCCGACGATAAAAATCCAAGAATTTTCTTTGGCAGCAGTGATGGGAATGTATATGCACTCAATGCAAATACAGGAGAGTTGGAATGGAAATTTGCGGCAAAAGGATCGATTCACTGCAGTCCTGTCCTGTATAAGAACACACTCTATATTGGTAGTTGGGATGCTAATCTGTATGCCGTAGATACAGAGACTGGAAAAATGCAATGGAAATTTGCAACAGGAATGCAATTGGGCTTTAAAGGAATTGAATCTAGCGTAGCAGTTGCTAATGATATGGTTTATTTTGGCGCTCGTGATCCTTTTTTATTTGCGCTCAATGCCAAAACCGGAAAATTGGTTTGGAAGTATGACGCGGCTTATTCCTGGATTATCAGTTCGCCAGTTGTAGCGAATGACGTTCTGTATGTCGGCACATCCGACACTTTTGCACTGTTGGCCCTGGATGCAAAAAGTGGAAAAGAATTATATAAGTTTAAAGCAAACGGTTATGTATATTCTTCTCCGGCGATTGCTGGTGATACGGCTTACTTTGGAGATTTTACCGGTAATTTCTTTGCAGTAAACGTTCAATCTTCGGGCAAGCAATGGAACTGTTTCAGCACAGATAGCAGAATGTTATATGCCTCTGAAATATTAAATAATGGCTTCCTTGACTTTTCTTATGCTGCCAAAGGGGCTGATTTTTCTTTTTACGATGTCAATAAAACCGTGATGGATCAATTTTATAAATTGGGCTCCATTGTTTCTTCTCCTTTTATTTCCAATAACACTGTTTATTTTGGAAGCGCTGACGGGAATTGTTACGCAATTGGGCTAAAATCAAGAAATAATTCATACCCAAAATTCAAATAATTTAAACCCAAATAAAATTGTACGGCTATACAATGAAATGCGGTTTTTTTTCTGGCATTCCTATTCTCTTTTTATTTGTTTAGGATAGGATATTTCCAAAATCGAAAAGAAAGTTAATGCCATAAAATCATTAGGAACACGATGCCTGTTTGGATATTGAGGGGGCAAACAGATTTTATAGGAAATCTTTCTGATGAGAATACACCGCCAACAGAGCAGACGAAATCTAAAATACTCTGTGATTCCAAATTCCTGTACTTTGCTTTTAGATAATATGGTAATGAACCGGATAATCATAAAACGTTTGTCGAGAAGTGATGGCTTTGATGGCGGTCGGTTGACGTTAATACTGACAGCTACCATGATAAAAGACCGGGGTTCTCATTTGTCATAAATATCGAGAGTAAAGAGTGATTAATTTAAAGAACGGTTGGTCTCTCGGTATTCTGGAAAGTGTAATGACAGACTAATATGTCAAAATCGATAGTGGTCAAGAACGACAAGAAGTGCATATAGAACCGCTTACCAATAATCTTGTTGGTTATGTTAAAAGGATTTTAACGGCCGAAATAGTTTTTTGGGAGCAATTGTAACGGCAACCAGCAGAAATACGGATGAACCGCAATTTCTGCTTTTGCGAAAAGCAGCGTATTCCGGCGGATTGGATTTCAAGCACAATTGGAAAAACAGGAAATATTTTATTGGTGGAAATGCAATCTCCAGCCATGTCTTAGGTTCAAGAGAATCGATTACGAACACGCAGAGAGAAATTTCACATTTGTTTCAAAGAGTAGATGCTGATTATATTTCTGTTGATAAAAGCAGAACGTCACTTACGGGGACGGGAGGAAAGATTGAAGCAGGAAAGGCCGCTGAAGGACACTGGCGATATAATGCGACACTAACCTGGCCTTCGCCGGAATTGGAGCTCAACGATATTGGCTTCTGTGTCAGGGGGATGAAATCAAGCAGATTTTTTATGTAGTGATCAATCCTTAAAATCTTTTCATGATGATGCGTTTTGAGCCACGACTTTTGATTTTGGTGGATTTCATAATGCAAGATAATAATATTAAACTATAAACTTAATCTAAACAAAATAAACACAGAATGAATAAATTTTGGACTTTATTCCTTATTATCTGCCTTCCTGCACAACTATATTCTCAAGATGAAATTAATTCATTGTTAGATGAATTAGATGCTGCTATTGATAAAAGAGAAATCTATCATAATAAAAAGGAAACTGAAATAAGTAAACTTGTCAGTTTGAAGAAATTAACTTCTACGAACGTTCAGAAATATGAGATATTTGAAAAGTTATATAATGAATACAGGGCTTATCAGTCAGATTCAGCTTTAAATTATGCCCGTAGAAGTTTAATAGCGGCTAACATCTTAAAGGATTTAACCAAAATTAATACTGCAAAATTGAATTTAGCATCTATTATGGGAACTTTGGGGATGTATAAAGAAGCAACCGATATTTTGCAAGGGATCGATATACATTCTACGCCTGAAATTAAGAGCTTCTACTACGGCGTACAGAGTTCCCTGTATCTGTATATGTCCATATATGCCGCCTCCAAACAGGAAAAAAAAAGCTACGAACAATTGAGCGAACAGTTTCGGGATTCCGTTTTTAAGTACGAGTCAAAATCGAATGTTATTACTCAAGCGAATATTTTGTTTGAAAAAAGGCAATATGACAAGACCCTTCAAATGTTGCACGATTATTTTTATAAAATGGATAAAAATGATCCTGATAGAGCAATCGTAGCCTATATTATATCTAGAACCTACCAAAAGAAGAAAAATTTCCATCAGGAGAAAAAGTGGTTAATCAAATCGGCAATTTCAGATTTGAAATTAGATAAAAGGGAATACATTTCACTTCGATCTTTGGCTTTTATCATGTATAAAGAAGATGATGTAGACCGGGCCTATAAATATATCCAACGCTCTTTGGAAGATGCGCTTTTTTGCAATGCCCGTTTGAGGACCTACGAAATTTCTAGAATGCTGTCTATCATCGATCTAGCTTATCAAAAACAGAATGAAACCAACCGTTGGCAATTGATAATGTTTTTAATAAGTGTGAGTATTTTATCTCTATTGTTAATGGTTGCTTTGGTTTTGCTATTTAAAGAGATGAAAAAAAAATCCGTAGCCAAAAGGGAAATTAGTTTGGCAAACAGTAAGCTCGTTGAATTAAATAAAGAGTTGAACAGTTTTAATGAAAGATTAAATTATGCCAACTCAACGCTTATAGAGGCTAATTTGGTTAAGGAAATTTACATTGGGCGTTATATGGATCAGTGCTCGCTATATATTAGCAAGTTAGAGGAATATCAGCGTAGATTGAATGTTATTCTTTCCAGTGGAAAAACAGCCGAATTAGTCAAAGCCGTGAAATCTAAAGAATTCATTGAAGTGGAATTAAAAGAATTTTACAAAAATTTTGACAAGACTTTTTTGTCTCTTTTTCCAAATTTCATTGAAGAATTTAATGAATTGCTTATTGATAATGAGTGTATTAAATTAAAACCCGGAGAGTTGATGAATACTGAATTGCGAATATATGCCTTAATCCGACTAGGAATTTCAGATAGTGTAAAAATTGCGGATTTTTTGCGCTATTCTTTATCTACGATTTATAATTACAGAACCAAACTAAGAAATAAAGCTTTAGGTCCTCGGGATAAATTTGAAGCAAATGTGATGCGAATAGAGACTAATATATAGTTTTTTTTAAAATTTGCCGCCTTTTTACTCTTCTTATAGTAAAAAGGCTTTTATTATTCTACCAAATTACTACTTTTTCGTAGGATTAAGTATCGTTAAGTTATTTAAAATAAATTCATTATGCTTTTTAGGGCTGACTTTTTGCTACCAAACCATCATAGCAAGAATTGTGGCCGAAAAAACGCTTTAAATTTGATGGAACTAAAAAAGCTAAAACAAACCATTAATTTTATTAACTCAATTCAAATGAAACATTTCTTACTATTGACCTTGCTGTGCCTGGCATCTAATAGCTTGTTGGCGCAGCAATTAAAATCTCCCAATCAAAAATTTCAAATGAAGTTTTCTTTACAAAGTGATGGCACACCCATTTATAGCTTGAATTATAAGGACAAGGTAGTTATTAAGCCGAGCAAACTGGGATTGGAGCTGAAAAATGATTCAAAATCATTACTGAATGATTTCACAGTTATTGATTCTGTCAAGAGTACTTTTGACGAAAACTGGAAGCCAGTTTGGGGAGAAGTAGCCAGCATTCGTAACCATTATAATGAATTGGCGGTAACCCTAAACCAAAAAGGAACCGATAGACAGCTGGTTATCCGTTTCCGATTGTTTGACGAAGGTTTAGGCTTTCGCTATGAATTTCCTTTGCAAAAAAATCTAACTTATTTTATTATTAAAGAAGAAAAAAGCCAGTTTGCAATGAATGGAGACCATACCGCTTTCTGGATTCCAGGAGATTATGATACTCAGGAATACGATTATACGACTTCTAAATTGTCTGAAATAAGAGGTTTGACTAAAAAAGCCACTACCGAAAATGTTTCGCAGCAATCTTTTTCGCCGACAGGAGTCCAGACGGCCCTGATGATGAAAACAGCAGATGGGCTTTTTATCAATCTGCATGAAGCCGCCTTAATTAATTATTCATGTATGCATTTGAATTTGGATGACAAGAATATGGTTTTTGAATCGTGGTTAACGCCAGACGCCAAAGGTGATAAAGGCTATATGCAGGCACCTTGCCAATCGCCTTGGAGAACTATTATGGCAAGTGATGATGCCACGGAAATTTTGGCTTCAAAAATGATTTTGAACTTAAATGATCCTTGTAAAATCGAGGATACTTCTTGGATTAAACCAATGAAATACGTTGGGGTTTGGTGGGAAATGATTACAGGGAAAAGCACTTGGGCCTATACCGATGAATATCCAACAGTGCAATTAGGGCTTACCGATTATGCAAAAGCTAAACCCAACGGAAAACATGGCGCCAATACGGCTAATGTAAAAAAATACATTGATTTCGCAGCTGCAAATGGGTTTAGTGCGGTATTGGTAGAGGGTTGGAACGAAGGCTGGGAAGATTGGTTTGGCCAGTCTAAAGATTATGTTTTTGATTTTGTAACCCCTTATCCTGATTTTGATGTAAAAGGAATTCAGGAGTATGCCAAATCGAAAGGGATTAAAATAATCATGCATCACGAAACTTCCGGCTCTACACGCAATTATGAACGTCATATGGACAAGGCTTATCGTTTTATGAAAGACAATGGTTATGATGCTGTAAAGAGCGGCTATGTGGGGTCAATCCTTCCGCGCGGTGAAAATCATTATAATCAATGGCTTGTCAATCATTATCAGTTTGCAATTGAAAAAGCGGCAGACTATAAAATCATGGTCAACGCACATGAAGCGATTCGTCCAACAGGGATTTGCAGAACTTATCCAAATTTAATTGGAAATGAATCGGCTAGAGGAACAGAATACCAGGCTTTTGGGGGATCCAAGCCTAATCACGTTACAATTTTGCCATTTACCAGATTAATTGGCGGCCCAATGGATTATACTCCTGGAATTTTTGAAATGAATATCAGCAAAATTAATCCAGAAAACACTTCGCATTTAAACAGCACCTTGGCAAATCAATTAGGATTGTACATAACAATGTACAGCCCATTGCAAATGGCTGCTGATTTGCCGGAAAATTACGAGCGTTTTCCAGATGCTTTCCAATTTATTAAAGATGTTGCTGTAGACTGGAGTGAGAGTAAATATTTAGAAGCTGACCCTGGAGAATTCATTACAGTTGCAAGAAAAGCGAAAGGAACAGAGAATTGGTTTATAGGTAGCGTAAATGGTGAAAGATCAAGAACTTCATCTATTACTTTGGATTTCCTAGAAAAAGGTAAAAATTACCAAGCAACCATTTATGCAGATGCAAAAGAAGCGCATTACAAAACCAATCCGCAGGCTTATAGTATTCGAAAGATAAAAGTTAATAGTAAATCTAAATTAGCGCAATATACTGCTCCTGGAGGCGGTTATGCTATTAGTATTGTTGAATTGAAATAGAGACTAATGACTTTGGAAATTTTACCTATTTAATTGTTTAAATAGCATCGAAAGCTGTTTTATTATCCCTAAACCCCTCAAAGCAATTTGAGGGGTTTTTATCTTCATAGTGCAAACAGTTCTATTCATTTTTTTTTACTTCAACTCGGAAAATTTCAATTCCAAGATGCATCCCCATAAGTACTTCCTAGAATGCTTTCTTTCAGTTGAGCCTCCAACGATTATGGTGCTGAATATTTCTAGAAGTTTAGTCTCCTTCAAGTTTTTAATGATAGATGGCTTTTTAGCCATCAGCATTCAAAAGCGGACCATATTCACAATTAAAAGATATATTCGGTATATCAGCCTCAAAAGATCCCGCCATTTCGGCAAGGATGCTACTCTGAAAATTCAATTTCTGATCTGCCTTTGCGTATTTAGCCTGATAACTTAAAGTTTCTCCTTCCTGTTTTGTGACTTTTTTTTGGGGGAATTATGAATTTTCAGTTATGGCTTTGGAGATTCCTAGCAAGAAAAAACTATTGAAACAAACCTTTGGCGGTGGACAGAATTAAAAATCTTCCTGCATATTCTGCATTATCAACACTTAAGGATCAAATCAGAAAATCTTCTACAAAATATATTAGATTTTGTGCCTTCAGGATTATTGAGAGAGATCAAACCAATTAGTTTTTTTAAGGCATTTTAATTTAAAATATTTCGATTGAAGCGCAGAGCATTAAAGAATTAACAATTTTTACTAGCATAATAAATCTAATGTTAAACTAACTTTTTTGCAAATGCGATTTGCCTAGCTCAAATCTGATTTTTTACTACATAGGCACTACTTTTTACAGGTGTTAAATGGTGTTAATTGTTTGTTTTTAAGGTGTTTGTGTATATGCGGTAACTCGTTTAGCTACATTTTTTTTATTGTCAAAATTAAGACTTTAAACGCTTCATAATTTTGTTTCAGCGAAATCGAAATAATCTCTCCTTAGGTCATAGCGATTTTGCAAAATCAGTATTACTAACAACCAAACTTATTTAAACCAAACTTATGAAAACAATTTACAGAAAGTTGTTATTTTTATTCCTATTGGTGCCTTTTACAGTATTAGCCCAGAACACGTTAAGCGGTACTGTTGCTGACAAAAGGACGGGTCAGCCAATACCGGGAGTAAATTTAAATGTACAAGGTGCTCCAAACGGTGCATCTACGGGATTTGACGGTAATTTCCAACTGTCAAATGTTAGAAGCGGAAACAAAATTGTTGTTTCTTTCATTGGATACAAAACCCAGACCATTGATTACACAGGACAAAAAACATTAAATGTTTTTTTAGAAGAAGATGCAAACCAGCTCAAAGAAGTTCTAGTTCAGGTAGGTTACGGAACTGTTAAGAAAAAAGATGCAACAGGTTCTGTTTCACAAATTGCAGCAAAAGACTTTAATAAAGGGATTAACGTTACTTCTGAGAGTTTAATTAAGGGCCGTATTTCAGGCGTGAATATAACAGGCGGAGGAGCGCCTGGAGCAAAAGCGGACATTAGAATTAGAGGAGGCTCATCGTTAAATGCTTCAAACGAACCTTTAATTGTAATAGACGGACTTCCCACTAGTAATGCGGTACCGAACGGGGCTACAAGTATTTTGGCTACAATAGATCCTAATGATATTGAGTCGTTTACAGTTTTAAAAGATGCATCTGCGGCTGCAATTTATGGATCTAGGGCTGCAAATGGTGTAATTGTAATTACAACAAAGAAAGGCTCTAAGGCTGGAATGAAGGTTTCATTCAATTCTCAAACCGGCGTGGATACTGTTGCTGATACAGTCGATGTATTGAGTGCTGATCAATTTCGGAATTTAGTAAATGAAAAAGGTTCAGCAGCTCAGAAGGCATTGTTAGGCACTGCCAATACAAATTGGCAAGATGAAATTTTTCATACTGTACTGACAACCAACAATAATGTATCCGCAAGCGGTGCGCTATTTGGCAAGCTTCCTGTTAGGCTTTCTTTAGGCAACATTAACAACCCTGGAATATTAAAAAATACAAGCTTTGAGAGGACTACTGCTTCATTGACTATGAATCCTGTTTTATTTGATAACCATTTAAAAGTTGATATTAGTGGTAATTTGTCTTTTGGTAAAAATAGATTTCAAAATCAAGGCGCTGTAATTGGCAATGCAATAGGATTTGATCCTACGCAGCCAGTATACCAGACGGGATCTCGTTATGGCGGATATTTCGAATGGTTAGAAGCAAATGGCAATTTACCCTTATTGCCAGGAAGGAACCCTGTGGCTTTATTAGATCAGACGAACAACAGTTCAACCTCTACTAGAAAATGGGGAAATGTAAGGTTAGATTATAATTTGCATTTCTTTGAAGATTTAAGGGCTGTGCTTGAATTGGGCATTGATAAATTTGATAGCAACGGATTTATAGATATAAGCACTGAAAGTGCCACTGGATATCAGCCTAATGTTTTTAGCTCAGGAAATTGGGTGAATAAAGGAGGAAATACGCATTATACGGACTCGCGCCAAAATAAAAACTTAAATGCCTATTTTAATTATAGCAAAGATTTAGGAAAGTTTAAAACTGATGTTACGGCAGGCTATAACTATCAAATGTTTCAAAGAGAAGGATTTACAACTAATAATGTAAGAGTTCCCGGTACTGAGCCTGATGTTCAAACGGATCCAGATATTAATTTGCAGTCTTACTTTGGTCGTGTAAACCTAGGATATGATGGCAGGTATTTATTAACATTGAATTATAGAAGAGACGGTACTTCGCGTTTTTCTGAAAAAAACAGATGGGGTAATTTTTCAGGCGCTGCTTTCGCATGGAACATTTCAAGTGAGTCGTTTTTGAAAGATAATAGTGCTTTATCAAATCTTAAATTACGATTAGGGTATGGTGAGACTGGACAGCAGGATATTAGTGCTTCGTACGATTATCTAAAAAGAGTGACTTTGGGCACGGTGAACTCTCAGTATATTTTTGGAAACACTATCTACAGGGTAGCAAGAACTGAAGGTTATAATCCAGACATTAAATGGGAAGAATTAGCTGAAGCCAATATAGGTTTAGATTATGGATTATTCAATAATAGAATAACAGGATCCATCAACTATTTTAATAAAAAGTCAAATGATCTTTTAGCTTTTATTGCTTATCCTGATGGCGCGAATATGAGAAATCAGGGTTTTTCTAACGTAGGCAGCGTAAAGACAGATGGTGTTGAATTTAGCATCGAATCAGACATTATAAAAAATGATAATTTAAACTGGAATTTAGCTTTTAATGCAACTTATATTAAACAGGAAATAACCAATTTAGGCTTTACTGTTCCGGGTTTTCAAGGATATACCACTGGAGGTATTGCAGGTGGTAATGGTAATCAGATACAAATTAACTCTGTAGGATTTGCTCCCAATACCTTTTATGTTTATGAGCAGCTATATGATGCAAATAAAAGACCGATCCAAGGAGCTTACGCAGATAGAAATAAAGACGGGCAAATTAACACCGAGGACCGTTACAGGCTTCACAAAGCGGCACCGGATTATACGTTTGGCTTTGTCAGCACATTGAATTACAAAAATTTTGATTTTACAATGAATTGGAGAGCTAGTTTAGGAAATTATGTTTTTGACAATATAAGCTCTGATAAAGGATACCTGCAGGCAGGCTTAAGAAGAGAAACTGATTTGGCCAATGTTACTATAGATTATTATAACACGGGTTTTGATGCTGAAACTAATTCAAATGGAACCCAACGCAACTATTCTGATTATTTCATAAAAGATGCATCTTTCATAAAATTAGATAACCTGACAATAGGCTATGCATTAGGGAAAAAGATATTAAAGTCTGCCGCATTGAGATTTTCTGCAGGAGTTCAAAATGTTTTGACTTTCACAAAATACGACGGTTTGGATCCTGAACAGTTTAATGGCATTGATGGTAATGTTTATCCAAGAGCCAGAACTTACTTCTTTGGAGTTAATGCCAATTTGTAATAGTACATTCATGAACAAATTTTAAAAAAATAAAAATGAAAATATCATTTAAATATATAGCTTATTTTCTTCTATTCATTTTTGGATTAAATATGGTGCTTACTTCGTGTACAAGCGACCTAGAAGTGACCCCAAAAGACGATGATGAATTTTTATCAGATTCCTTTTTTAAAGACCCCTCATCCTATAAACAAGGATTGGCTAAGCTGTATGCAGGTTTATATGTCGGAGGAAATGATGGTGATGGAATTGCTGATATTGCTGGAATTGGAGGAGATTTTAGCAGCTATTTGAGGTTATTGTTTGCAATGCAAGAGTTTACAACGGACGAAGCTATTGTATCGTGGGGAGATGATGGTCTGCCAGCATTAAATTTTCAGACGTGGAGCACCAATAATCAATTCTTATATGGATTGTATTCCAGAGCTTTTTACCATATTAGTATTGCTAATGAATTTTTAAGGCAAACCACAGATGAAAAATTAGCAGAAAGAGGTGTTGATGCCAGCCTGAAAAGTGAAATTACCACCTTTAGGGCAGAGGCCCGCTTCTTAAGAGCATTTTCATACTATAATTTGATGGATCTCTTTGGTAATGTGCCTATTATCACGGAGAAGGACCCAGTTGGTTTTTTCTATCCCGAACAAAAAGCAAGAGCAGAAGTTTTTGCATTCATTGAATCCGAATTGAAAGATTTAGACAAAAGCCTTGCCGCTTCAAGAGCAAATGAATACGGAAGAATAGATAAAACAGCTGCTAAATTTTTATTGGCGCAAATTTATCTTAATGCAAAAGTATATAGCGGAACGGCAAAGAATGATGAGGCAATAGCGGCCTGCAATGATGTTATTAATTCAGCTTACAGTTTTGCAGATGTGCCATACCGATATTTATTTGCAGCTGACAATAATGTCAATGGAGCGCAAAATGAATTTATTTTCCCGGTGATCAATGACGGTAATGCTATTAGAGCTACAGGCGGAGGTATGAGCTTCATTTTGCACGCTTCTATAGGAGGAACAATGGATGCCGCGACCCAAGGGATGGATGGGGGCTGGTCAGGCATCAGAACAAGAAAAGAATTTGTTCAATTGTTTCCCGATGAAAATGCTACTGGAGATGTCAGAGGCACTTTCTATACCAATGGACAAACCTTAGATATTGCTAACGTAGGCGCTTTTTCAAACGGTTACGCAGTTACCAAGTACACTAATGTAAATTCTGATGGAAGCGCAGCGCAAAGAAATGATATTCCAGATACAGATTTTCCTATGTTTAGATTGTCAGATGCATATTTAATGTATGCTGAAGCAACTTTAAGAGGTGCATCAAACGGCAATATCGCAACAGCTTTAGGTTACGTGAATAAAATCAGAAAAAGAGCTAATGCAACTAGTATTTCAACTTCCGATTTAACATTAGATTTTATTCTTGCAGAAAGGGCAAGAGAATTGTTTTGGGAATGCCACAGGCGAACTGATTTAATTCGATTTGACAAATTTACCGGTTCAAGTAAACTATGGCAATGGAAGGGAGGCATTCAAAATGGGACTTCTACACAATCCTACAGAGATATTATGCCAATTCCCAGCACAACCATTCAAGCTAACCCGACTTTAAAACAAAACCCTGGATATAACTAACATATAAAAGATAATAAAATGAAAAATATATATAAAATTCTGGCTGCATTAATTGCCATATTAATAGTGTCATGTAATGCTGATGATGTTGAAAACAGACCGGTAATCACTGAGGGGATTGCGCCAGTACTGCTCACTCCGCAATCTAATTTTAATATTGTGCTCGAAAATGCCAATGCTACAAGCTTAGCGACTACTTTTGTTTGGAATGAAGCACATTATGAGGGAACTGAAACAGTTATTAATTATACAATTGAAGTGGCAAAAGCTGGTACCGATTTTAAAAATCCTACTATAGCGAGTGTAACCACCGCTACATTTAAAAGCTTTACAGTTGAAGAATTAAATGCCGTCGCTTTAAATGCTGGGCTTACATCTTTTGTCGAAGGAAAGCTGGATGTACGAATTAGATCTACAGTCGGTGCAGTTAACGCACTGCCGCAAACATCTAATTTTTACACTATCACCGTAACGCCATACCCTGCATGGCCAAACTGGGGCATAATTGGCAGCGCGACGGCAGCAGCAACAGGTGGTGACGGTTGGACAGCCGATGCTGACTTAAATTATAATTCAGCTTCTAAAAAATATTCCATCACGATGGATTTAGCCGCGGGGGAAATCAAATTTAGATTAGATGATGACTGGGCAACAAATTACGGCGATAATGGAAGTGATGGAACTTTAGATGCAGGCGGCACGAATATTCCAATTGTAACAGCAGGAAACTATACTATTGTTGTTGACTTCACTGCAAAAACTTACACTGTTACAAAAAATTATTAATTTTTCATTATTAAAAAAGGCCATCTTAGGATGGCCTTTTTTTAATAATGCTATCGGGACAAATCGAAATTACTGCCAATCAATAGTTTGTTCGTAGTTAGGTTATATTCTTTTTTTTTTGATAGCCCTCACTGCTGTAGCTACAATATTTTGAATCATAATGCTCACTTCTCGATCGGCTTCGCTGATTCTTTTTGTCATGTTATTTTCAGAATCAGGCAAGAAATTATTTTAACAATTTTTCTATTTCTTGATAGTAAATTTTATCAAGGGATAAGTGTAATTATTCTTTAATTGCATATCCTTTCTTATAAAAATCTTTGCCTTTTAAAAAAATCTTTGCCTTTTAAAAAAATCTTTGCCTTTTAAAAAAATCTTTGCCTTTTAAAAAAATCTTTGAACAAACTTATATTGCTCTCTTTTTTGTATGCTAATGCTAAATAGTAATATGTTTCCGCTAAATAGTCATCTATTATAAGTTATTTTTTTTCTGCTTTCAATCCGCAGAATTTTATCGAAATCTTCGAGGTCAAAATTTGGCTGTATGTCCTGTAAGTTTGAATTAAGAACAGATTTTATTTTATTGATCGGTGTCTTTTTTTGACTAATGTTCTAAAAGCGTGTATCATGGTTCTGTAATTTTCTTCTGTAAGGATAAACCGCAAAATTAGCAAATCACTAGACAGACTATCGATAACAATTGTTTTAAAAAAAAGTTTTTATCGCCTGTTGAGAACCCTGATGAGCGATATAGATGTGATGCCTAAAATAGGAAGCAATGTAATCTTGTGGGATGACTTGTATGATTTAGGTACAGGTCCTAAGACATCCTTTTTCAATGAAAAACATTGTTTTTGAAACACTGCCTTCTTCCAGCAGTATGGTTCTGGCAGGAATCTCTATTGGAGCAAAAATCGGTATTAGAATACACCATCTGTCGGTATTGGTTTGTGTTTTTTCTGGCATGGCTGCATCTTTACTTGACCGAAAAGGTTATATTATATAACTGATGTTGATTTTTACTAAATTTATTGAAAACAGAATGATTATCTGCAGGGTTAAATGTACTTGTAATCTTCTGAGGTGCTATACCCGTGAGCTGCAATAGTTATATGGATGAGCTACTGACGTATTTGGACTATTGGTTTTCCGTACCCAAGGGTGGGCTTTCAAAAACTATGGCAAGGTTTATGTGCTTATGCATGGATGGTCAATAACTCGATTTATTATATATACAAAAAAATCAAGATGGATTTGTAAGAACCTCTTGTTTTTATTTTTAAAATTCTTGCCATCATGACCGACATTTTCCGGTAGATCTGTGTTGTCATTTTATTTTTTTAATTATTTCTACTATTGTTTTTTGGAGGAAGGTTTGGACCAGTTATGCGGGTAACGCTTAAAATAGCTATCAGATAATCTGGCCGGTAAATTAATTAGTATCAGCAATGGTCAGCGGAATCTAATTTGGGTGATCAGTATCGTCATTGTATTTAATGTTTTTTTAGGTTTAATATTGTTTTTCATGAGCTTTTCCAACTGTGCGTTCACAAAGGGATTTCCACTGCACATTAGCAAAACGAACTGGCGAAGCAATCGAGGAATAGCTGGTGGCATAGATGGTTTTGCGTCAATTAGCGGTGCATTCTCATGTACCGCTATTTGTAAAGGCCGCATTTATGCAGTATGACTTCGGTTAGATAATGTATGGTTTCTTGCAAAGCGGTGGCCTGCTATGAAATAGGGATTTTTAATTTGAATGCGTTTAACCTCAATACTTGTCTACCTCACCATATTTCTTTGCAATATCTCCATATTCCCGAATCTGTTTCCAATATTCCTCCATGTTTTTTGGCCTTGGCCTCCAATCAGGATCTGCTACATTTTCCTGGGCTTCATTCCAATTGCTCGCAGTTAAAAATTTCGGATCAATATCGCAACCAGAAAGTTTATTTATTGGTGCCAGAAATATATAGCCATCATAAAAATTTTCCAAAGTAAAGTCCTGATATCCCATTGAATAATAACTATTATCCTTAAGCTTTCCAAGTGGAGTATCAGCCAAATCGAAACCAACTGGTGTATTATTGATTTTCTCCATTATAATTTCGATTTTTCCATCTGCCGGAGAAATCAAATTCGGTTTTGTATCAGGACGATTACTGAAAGGTTTATGCAATAAAACAGAATAAACTAATCGTGGATATTTAGCATAAAGCTGATTCCCAAAATAGCCATCTTCAAATCTTATAAAATCAGTACCCAAAAAATCATAAACTGGAAATTTATACTTTGTAAATGCATGGACATCTCCGGTGAGAATCAAAATTTTCTCTCTCTTAGTAACAATTTCTTTCTCTACAATAGAGAATCGATATGTTTCAGTGTTTCCTTTGTAAAAAACTTTCTTCATTTTTTCAGAAGTTCGTTGTCCAGAAAAGGAAGACCAATCGTAACGATAGCTTAAATTTAAAATACGAAATTTTTTCGAAGATTTAGGAAGGGATCTATTAAATGACCATGCAGCCTCATACAAATCGGTATACCCCTTAAAAGCCCACCCTGAATTGTAGTTAAACATTAATTTTCGAGCTAAATCCTTGTTATATTCAGGAGCAGAAATTAAAGAATCTAGTTGCGCTTGATTTTCACTTGCGCCAAATTCCATTCCTAAATTATATACTTTATTTTGATATAAAACAGGAATCAAACTCTTTACAAATTGAAGATTTTCCTTAACCCGATGCTCTTCTGACAGAAGGATTATATCCTTTTGAGCAAATTTTGAAGCAATATATTCCTCTGGCGTATTTTTGTTATTGGATAAATATTGGACTGATTTTTCAATCTCATCCGATTGCGAAAAGATACAAAGAGGAAAAAGAATCAGATGTAAGAGTATATTTTTTTTAAACATTTTTTATTTTTTAGAGATTAGTTTTTTCTTCATAGCAAAAAGCGATAGGTCATTTTGAAAATAAATGTATTCTGCGGTTGTTTGCCTAAAATTTGTGTGTCCAGATTAACAAATAAATCGTCCATAGGATTTCCCGAACCATTTGTTCCTTGCGACCAAACCAAATAAATTTCTGAGCCTGGTATATATTCCCATCTTAAAACCAAATTGGAGCGGAACTGAACAAATGAAAAGTCAGGATTACGAAAGGAATAGTCTTTGGTCCCATTTTGATTTTCGTCAACATTATAAATATTTGTTGCACTATCAAATGAAATCTGCTTTTGATTGTATGTTACAACTCTATCTGCAAAATAGGCTGCACGGGGGTTGGTAACGTAATTAAAATCTGAATATTTTCCAGTTGACACAAATGGCTGTCCATAATACTGAATAGTAAAATTGGGATTTATGCTATAATTGAGCCGCAATGAAGCGCTTAATGTCTGCTGTTCCAAATGCGAAGTTATATATCGAATTCCGTTTTCATAATTTGATTGCGTTACATATTGTGTTTTACTCTGATTAACATTGAAATTTGGATTCAAAGTAATCGACAACGCATTTGTTGGCTGATACGTCACACTAGGATCTATTGCCTTATACGAGAAAGAATTGTTTTTTCCTTGGGCGAAAAACACTCCAGCTTGAAAACGAAGCTTTTTTCGCGGATCCGAACCAAAAGTATTATAGCTTACAAATTCTTCTGAAAATCTAAATTTTGGCCCGCCCTGCAAATAGGCATTATTATAGATTCTAGGTTTATAAGAAAAACCGATATTCGCCCACCAATAGTTCTTAAATTCTGATTTCCCCAAAAGATCATAATAAGTCCGATTGTGAAAACCTCCAAAATCGTAGGTTACAAAAGGTTCTAAACGCACCATTCCGCTTCTGAAAATCCCAAAAGGTTTTAAAGATTGATAGCTTACATAGAAAGTCTGCTTGATTTCATCCGCCTGACGCAGAAAGCCAATGTCATTGAGCTCCAATTCCGGCGAACGCCAGGTTAGTGTCGCATTATATCGCCAGTGTCCCTCAGCTGCTTTTCCTGCTTCAATCTTTCCTCCCGTCCCCGTAAGTGACGTTCTGCTTTCATCAACAGAAACATAATCAGCATCTGCTCTTTGAAACAAATGTGAAATTTCTTTCTGCGTGTTCGTAATCGATTCTCTTGAACCTAAGACATGACTTAAAATTACATTTCCACCTATAAAATATTTCCGATTTTTCCAATTGTGCTTGAAATCCAATCCGCCGGTATATGCTGCTTTTCGCAAAAGTAGAAATTGCGGTTCATCTGTATTTCTGTTGGTTGCCGTTAAGATTGCTCCCAGAAAACTATTTCGGTCATTAAAATCTTTTTGAACACGGCCTACAAAATAATTGGTAAGCGGTTCTACATGAACTTCTTGTCGTTCTTGACCGTTATCGATTTTGACATATTCGTCTGCCGTAACGCTTTCCATAATTCCTAATGACCAACCATTTTTTGTTTTCCCGCTAAATTTTGCGGCACCCAAAATGGTTGTATTTTGAGGACGTTTGATAAAATCTTCTTTTTGAGTTGTAATTATCCCTTGCGGACTTCGACCGATACGTCTGGAATAAAAAAGATTGTCTTCATTGTTTCCAAAATTGCAATCGAAAATGTTTTTGTTTTCGATAAAAAAAGGACGTCTCTCTTGAAGAAATATCTGAAATCCATCCAAAGCAATTACAGCAGGATCGGCCTCAACCTGACCAAAATCAGGGTTTATAGTCAAATCCAGCGTCAAATCATTTGTAACTCCAATTTTAGCATCAAGTCCCGCATTTAATGTGAGATCTTCCCCGTCTCTAAATGGATTTCCGTTTTCTTGTTCATATGTATCAAGCTGCGTTAAAAAGTAAGGCTGAATTTCCAATTGTTTTTGGGGTTTAAGATTGGCTAAACCCTCTAAATTTCCAAATTCACTTACCCAGCCCGGCGCATCAGCCGGGATACGTTGCCAAACCGATCGCTCCTGTTTTCGAAAATACCTGCGCGTAGCTTGAAAACCCCAAATTTGATCTTTGCCCGCACTGAATTTTAACTGACTGAGCGGAATTTTCATTTCAGCAGTCCAGCCTTCTGAGTCAATATTTGTTTTTACATACCAAATCGGATTCCAGCTTGCATCCCAGTTATTCCCATTATCTGCAATAAATTCATCGCTTTTAACTCCCGATGCCGAAATAGTAAACGAAAATCCAGTACGCTTGTCGTGATAACTATCAATATTCACTTCGACAAAATCGCCGTCAAAACCATCTCGTCTTGACAAACGTTTTACAATTTTTTCGGGCTCTTTATCATAACACTTGAAAGCAACATATAAAAATTTAGCATCGTAAAGAATTTTAAACTTAGTCTGCTCTGTTGGAGCTGTATTTTCATCGGGAAGATTCTCTATAAAATCGGTTTGCCAATCTACGATATCCCAGCTTGAATCGGTTAAAATTCCATCAATTATTGGAGCTTTATTATTTTCTAATGATTTTGTGGTATAACTTCTTTTTTCAATTTTAGACTGTTCCTGTGCTAAACAATATTGAATTGAAAAGAAGACTGTCAGCAAAATCTTTATTCGCTGTAAAGCCATATTGGTTATTTTTGCCGATTTTTTTATTTACTTAATTCCAGAACCCACATTTTTGTTGCTGGAATAACTGTTTTTTGAGAAGTCGAAATTTTTTCTTCTGTAATAACATTTTTAGCAGAAGCAAAACCGGCTGTCCTTTCATTATATTTTTGAAAATCAATTTCTTTTTCAGAATTGCTTGTATTCATCACACACATTATTGTTTGGCTGTCATCATATCTAAAATAAACATATAAGCCATCTACAGGCGTATAGTGCATCATTTTTCCCGTTTTGATTGCTGATGCATTTTTTCTAAAATTAGCCAGCTTGCGAACCAATTCCTGTGTCGATTTTTCGTCATCAGTCATTCCTTTTCCTGTAAAAGCATTTTTCTCATCTTCTTTCCATCCTCCTGGAAAATCAGCTCTTAGTAAGCCATCTGGATTTTTAAATCCCTTCATCAAAACTTCAGAACCATAATATAGCTGTGGAATTCCTCTGCAGGTCAGCAGCCACTGAAACCCAATTTTTTGCTTTTCTGCATTTTCTCCCATTAATGAAAAAAATCGAGCCTCGTCATGATTGTCCAAAAGCAATACTTTCTGCATTGGATTTTTACTCAAAAAATCACTGCTCAAAGTATAATACAATTGATTGACTCCGCCTTTCCACCCAAAAGGTTCTGTCAAAGCTGGAATGATTCCGTAATACAGACTCTGAAAATCTACAACTGAAGGCAAATTGCTTTTGAACGGTGTATCTATATTATTCTGCTCAAAATAAGCCTGATTTGCTACCCCGTGCACCATGATTTCGCCAAAAATGGAAATCTTAGGAAACTCATCCATTATAGCTTTGTTGCAGCGGTTGGCAAAATTCAGGTCATTATAGGTATAAGTATCAAGGCGAACTCCATCAATACCAAACTTTTCAATATGCCAAATGCAATTTTGGATAATGAAATTGGCCATAAACGGATTATCTTGATTAATGTCTGGCATTATTTTATCAAACCAGCCATCGCTCATTTTCTTTTTGTCAGATTTTGTTCCGTAAGGATCAAAAAGCGGGATTTCTCTATAATTGGTTTGAGTATATTCTGGCCAGCGGTGAACCCAGTCATTTGCAGGAGGATCTAATTCTAGAAAATGAAACGATCCGATGTGATTATAAACTGCATCAAAAATAAGCTTCATTCCTCTTGAGTGAAGCTGATTGCTCAATTTTTCATACATCGCATCTCCTCCATATCTTCGATCAATTTTGTAATGATTTGTAATTGCGTAACCATGCTCAGTTCTTTTCTCCATATCATTTTCCATAACCGGAGTAAACCACAATGCTGTAACTCCAAGCCCCTGAATATAGTCCAGATTATTAATCACACCTTGCAAATCTCCTCCATGACGATCATACATTTCTTTTCGATTAAGGGACTGGTCACGCATTCCTTTGATTTTATCATTGGCAGTATCTCCATTACTAAAGCGATCAACCATAATCAATTCGATAAAGTCGCTGGAAGTCACTCCCTGAGCATATTGTATTCCGTTACCAGCTCTTCGGTTGTATATAGGCCATTTTATTTTCTGTTTCCCAGATTTTTGATTCAATTCAATAATTACATCACCAGCAGCAGTTTCGGGTGAAATAGTAATATCTACCGCAATGTATTTTGAATTTGGAAAGGAATAAGTTTTGTTTATCGCTATTCCCGGATAATTGATGTTGATTTTATCTGTAGTAAAAGAGTCATCAGTACTTCGAATTAATAATTGAATGGAATTGGTCTTCATTCCTACCCACCAATTTGTTGGATAAACTTCTGTATTTTTAGCATTAATTGCTAAAGAAAAGCAGCATAGCAACATTAAAATAAAAGAGGTATTCTTCATAATATTTTTTTTAAAGTTAGAATAGTCGGCGAAGATATTATGCTTTTTAGCAATCAAAAAGGCAATTATTTAAACAGCATGATTTGTGTTGCAGATAGCAATCCAGAATCAATTATGCCATTTATAGAAGAACACTGTTTTCTGGCTCAGTCCAGTTTTTATTTTAAAACAAAAACATTAACTTTAAAATAAATGACAAGTTAAAACCAGCTTACTAATATCAAGAGGATGTTCGAGAATATTTTATATAAGCCGAATTCATAGAGAATCTTTGCACATTTAGAGTATAATTATACAGTGCGCAATTTGAAAATATTTTTTTTTCAATAAACATGTAAAGCTGCATGTCCCAAAGAAATAAACAACAAAAATTTTTGTCTTTGCCCTATATTATATTTCTATAAACTGCAGCATTGATGCTGCATTCAAATATGGTCAAAGCCATTACGGCTTCATGACGGAGTGATGTTTCTATTGCTTCAAATCAGGTTTTTCGCATCGCAAGGATTGATATTGTTATTTCTAAATAACTGATATGCAAAATGCTGCAATACACAATTCATTTTGGATCTTGTAGCAAAACAGACGATTGCTTTAACTGATTAAATGCGAATTATCTCAAAAGACAAATGCATATATTAGACCTTATCACTTTTAACTACATTGTTAGTTTTGGCTACAATAAAACTATTTTTGGATACATTTAGCGGTATAAGAATCCACTTTTGTCCCTTGACATTTAAGGCTGCGGCACCTGAGATAATGTAGGGTGCCCAATGGAATGCTATTTGCGAGTGTTTATGTTTACTTTTTTAGCCATCAGATGCCTGAGGTTCATAAATATGATAGGCTGCCGGCTTCTGCAATAGAGTTTTTATTTTAGATGCAGTAATTTATGGACTTCTTTTAGAATAATAAGACCGGCGTCTCATTTCCCATTGTCAGCCGTTTATTTTCTCCTTATGATACCGGTTGAGCCATTTTTCCATCCCGAGCAGCAGCGAACCGGTGAAGCAATCCGGGCTAAATTCATTTTTTATGTTTCGGCTTTTAGTTTTTAAATACTAATTTCTTAGCCGTTGAGAAAACTTTTATCTTTAATCCTTGTTCCTACAGGGTACAGGCGAGGCGACCAGGTAGATCATCCCAGATACTGCGCTGATTTTCTATTAAACCAATTGCAAAAATCCGCTGCAGCGGCTGCAAGAAGTGCTTTCCTGCGAGCAGTTTAGTTGTCAGCTGCTTTTTTTTTATTTCTTTTTGCCGCATTGAGTTCGATATAACTAAGTCCGCAGATAATTACTATTTCAATCAAAAAATAGGCCGTCCCAATTATTGTCAGCAAATGGCAGTATTTAATCAGCAGTCCGATTGCCAGCACGCAATAAAGCAGGTTTGCAAAGCCGATAAGGCTTATGAAAAGTGCCCAGCGTCTTTTTAAAAACAAAAAACAGGCACTCGAATAAAAACAGAAACAAACTGCTATTACCGCAAGGTAAGCCAATGCAGTTTTTGGAATTCCAAAATATTCATTAAAGTGCCGCATTATTGTAAACAGGAAAAATGCTGTCAAAACTGCCCCTAAAGAGTCAATAAGGAAAAGTTTCCTTGGGTTCTCTGCCAAATGGCCTATTAGATTGTTTAGTATTTTATTCACTTGAAATGTTGTTGTTGTTGTTGTTGTTGTTGTTGTTGTTGTTGTTGTTGTTGGGTTCTTTAGATTGCATATGATATTATTTTTTGGGAGCTTTTTCCCGCTATGCGCTGCAATCTTCTGGGCCGAAACCCGGCCCAGAAGGATTTCCGCTGCTATCGGGGCTAGGAAGTTGAATCCGTTTTTTAACAGCTGCCATTTTAATTATGGGTATTTTCTTCTTCCAGTCTTTTTTCTCTCTTTTTCTTTTGGGAAATATAATTTCGATTGCTGCCAGCCGCTACCAGCAGTTTTTTATTCATTTTTAATTGTTTGGTAATAGACGCTATTAAAATGCCGAGTATATGGGTCGAACAATTTTTTATTTCCGGCATAAAGCAGCAATGCAGTTTCTTTGTACTTTTTATATTCTTTTTGGTTGTCTAAGATTTTGTAAATCTTGCATTTGTAATAGGAATTGTCAGCAAACTCGTTTATTTCAGTTTGTTTTTCAAATGACTTTAAAGCATTTGCAAAGTCTTTGATTTCATAATAAGTTACCCCTAACTGATAATAATCATATAGTCCGGGCGAATAATCTTTTGTCTTTAATTGTTCTTTGAATATTTTGATTGCTTTTTTCTTTTGATTCAATGCACTGTAGCAGACAGCTTTTGTAATGTTCAAATGATAATCTCCATTTGTTGAATATCCAATATCATAATCTGCCAAACTATCAAGTCTTTCAATATCTTCAATAGCCCCCTTATAATCCCGGAAAAATTGATAACGGCACCAGCCGCGGTAGCCTAAATTTAAGCCGAAATCCAAATCAACTGCTCTGTCAATCAATTTTTTCCAGGTCAAAAAATCTCCGCTTTTTAAATATGCTGTTGATTTCTCCCGGTAAGCATATGCGAAATTTGGACAGATTTTAATTGCATTATCAAGAGTTTCTTGAAACTCTCTTTGAAATTGATAAAATTTTTCCGCTTTTTCCGCTTCAATGCACGCTTTGTATTGCAGGGTGTCGCCTGTGAATAAAAAAGCATTGCAGTTTGGCTGGGAAAACAAATAAATAGGGCAAAGCAAGAACAAGTAAGCTATATTTTTCAAGGCAGTATTTCTTTTAATTGTCCATTTTCAATTTTAAAGATCAAGTATTGGTAATAGTCGATTTCCTTTTCGCTGTATTTTTTCCCCTTCCAGCCTTTTAAGCTTTTTGTAATGCCCATAAGCTGTTCTGTTATTGATTTGACAAAAATTTTTTCATTGTAGTTTTCATCCATGCCAATCAAACGAAATCGGTCTGTTTTTCCTTTGCAGCTGACAACAAAATTGATTCTGATGAGCCCTGTTTCATTTTTAATGATTTCAGATTTATATTTTTCAGCAAACTCTTTCTCAATAGCTGATTTTTCCCCATCATATTCAAGACCATTACCGGTATTAAAGTATTGAAATATATGTTTTTCAAAACATAGCTCGAAATCTTTATTGTCCATTTCTGCATTGAATCCGATGTCTCCAACATAAGCTGGATATTCAGGTCCGGTTTCGCTTTTTTCTTGTCCGCAAGAAATCAATGGGACAAGCAATAGTAGTTTTAATATTTCAGTCATTGTAAATTTGTTTGCTTTTATTGGTTTTTTTTAAGACCAATTGTGCGCAATATTCTGGCATTGCATCGGGTTTGGTATTAAATCAGGCCTTATTCTGCTGTATATGCCGTCCGATTGGGCAGCCAAAGCCGCAGCAAATGGACCAAGTGGATCACTCCAGGGCTAAGGCTATAGCAGCTCTTGTATGCAGTAGTTCTACTTTTGTTTGTAATTTTTAGCGAAATGTTCTTTTCCTTTTATCCATAAATATTTATCAATCTTTTTTAAATCAAAATCATCCAGACCTGCAAATTCCGGTGATATTGATCACCGTTTTAAAGTGAGCACCTGATTCCATTTCAAAATGACCACCTAATTCCGGAGCAAAATGACCACCTCCGTTTTGATTAAAAACTATATTTTTTCATCTGTTAATTAGTATTCAAATATAATAAAATATCACTCTTTGTTTATTCCTCTTTTCTTTCTCATCGATTCTCCATGTAATTCAAGCCTGTGAGATTGGTGTATCAGTCTGTCTAATATTGCATCGGCTATCGTTTTTTCTCCAATGATATCATACCAGCCCTGAACTGGGATTTGTGATGTCACGATGATAGAGCCGTTATTATGCCTGTCCTCTATGATCTCTAAAAGAGTAATTCGGTTATGGCTGTCAAGTGCCTGGAGTCCAAAATTATCAAGTATTATAACATCCTGTCTTTGTATTTTGGTAAGTTCCCGCAGATAAGTACCATCTGCTTTAGCCATTTTTAGTCTAGCGAATAATTTTGAGGTATTAAAATAACTTACCTTAAAACCTTGTATACAGGCTTGATAACCTAATGCGGTACCTAAATAACTTTTACAAACCCGGGTACTTCCAGTGATTAAGATGTTTTCGTTTTTCTCTATAAATTCGCATTCTGCCAGACGCAGTACCATGTTTCGGTCCAGATTACGTGATACATCAAAATTGATACTTTCAATATTTGATTTGTAATGGAATTTGGCATTAGTGATACTTCGTTCAATACGACGATTGTACCTTTCATCCCATTCTGCATCAATAATCATCGATACAAACTGGTCAAGGGTATAATGATCTGTTTTTCCGCTTTCAATGGCTGTTTTAAAAGCATTAAACATGCCATAAAGCTTCATCTGTTTCATTTTGGTAACTGTGGATTCATTCATTTTTTCAAGATTTAATTTAGTTATAATAGTGTTTTCCTCTTATGTTACTGTGATTGGGAAGTTCCTGCTCAGGTTCTTGATCAAAATCAATATGATCCAAGTTGTTTTCTAAAATATTTTGTATGGTCTTAAAATTGTAAATTTTAAAATCAAGTGCCCGCCTGCAGGCATTTATTAATCGCTGTCTACCTACCTTTTTTTCAAAATTCAGTATTCCTAAACAACTTTTATAAGCCTGTTCTGGATGATTTCTGCTTTCGATTATCTGCATTATATATTCTCCTACTGACTCATCAATATTATTAGCCCATTCAATGAAGCGGGCTGCACTCCATTGGGCTACAAATTGATGTGTACTGGCTAAATGCTCAGGGGTTGTTGTATAGACATAAGGTTTGTAGTTTCTTGGATGTACAGCTATTCGATTGTATTTATAATAAATCTCTACCGTTGATTTGGTATATAACAGCTTTGCTTTCTTTTTTACATATTGATACGGAACGCTGTAATAGTTTTTGTCCTGGCTTAATTGAACATGACCGTTTTGCATTACTGTTGCAAAAGATTGGTATTTAATTTCAAAACGATCTTGTGGCAGTGGACGCAGTTTTTCTTTCTCGTCTTCTAAAAATAATTCAAAGCGGGAATAAGGGCGTCCTGTTAGTTTTCTGTTATTATGAGAGTCAAGTAAATCCCAGATCTGCTGATTTAATTCTTCCAGAGAAAAGAACTTGGTTTCTTTTATGGTTACATAAATCCTTCGATATAATATCTTAACAGCTCCTTCAACTAATGATTTGTCTCTGGGCCTGTAAGCTCTCGCAGGCAGGATTGTAGTTTCGTAGTGTTCTGCTAAATCAGCCAGGGTTTCATTGATTGTCGGTTCAAAACGACTGCTTTTTATTACTGCAGATTTTAAATTATCCGGAACAATGGCAGCAGGAGTACCTTCAAAAAAGCGCATGGCATTCTCTACTGAGTCAACAAAGTTTACCTTTTGCTGGCTCATGGAAGCTTCAGCATACGTGTATTGGCTAGCGCCTAATATTGCTACAAAAAATTGTACTTCTTTGACTTCTCCGGTATCTATATCAATAATTGAGAGTGTCTTTCCGGCATAATCAACATACATTTTATCACCAGCCTTATGGTTCATATGCATGACCGGATTAACTCGTTTGCCCCATATATTGTAGTGATAATGAAATTGTGAAGTTCGATAACCATCAGGATTTACAGCGATATATTGTTCCCACATATGCTGTACGGTAACGCCAACTTTTTTTAGTTCGCGTTCCATTTTAGGAAAAAAATCATAAAGTGTCTGTAATCTAGGGCTAATGGCCTCTACACTAGTTTGGGAGAATAAAAGTTCCAGCTCTGCATCGGTTTTTTGGTCGATTAATTCAAAGCTCAATCCGAGAACTTCAAATAAAGAAATATATTTCTTTACCGTATTTCTTGAAAGGGATAAGTAGCTACTTATAAACAACTTACTCTTTCCATTACAATAGAATTTAATTACTTTTCTAATTTTACTCATGTCTGTTATTTTGTTTGCCATAATCCGTATATTTTTAACGAATGTATGGTTCTAACAACATGAAAAAATCAATAGTTTTTAATCGTTAATTAAACACAAAACTTGGTGGTCAATTTGCTCCGGAATCAGGTGGTCAGTTTGCTCCGGAACGGGTGGTCAATTTACTCCGGAATTAGGTGGTCAAATTGACCGGTTTTTCCAGTCTATGATTGAAAGCGTCTTTCCAGCATAATCCACATACATTTTATCGCCAGCCTTGTGATTCATATGCATTACTAGGTTTACCTTGTTGCTCCAGTCT
>NZ_DHEI01000016.1:0-13863 GCF_002399805.1 Flavobacterium sp. UBA4854 | reverse complement strand
GTATTTTCGATAAAAGAAATACTTGGACTATTGTTAGAAATAAACTCGACTTTACTTTCTAAATCTTTATTATTTTTTGTTTTCGGAATGACAATTAATCCATTGAAATTTTCTTTGGTAATGCTGTCTTTTAAAGCTTTAACATCAACTTCAGATAAATTCAAATATTTAAATTCGGCTCCTTTTTTATTTTCTTTTAAAAAATCTGAAATAAAAATACCAGTTTCGTCATGAATTGCGATACGTTTTGTTTCTGCTTTCATTGAACTCAAATAGCCAATAAAAACAGCAATAGCCACAAACAAAAGCGGACTCAAAAAAGTCATGACAACAAAAGATTTATTACGGACTTTGGCAATAAATTCTCTTTTTATAATCAACGAGATAATACTCATAAATAATCTTAGATTTTAGATTGTTGATTTTAGATTTTAGATGTTTATTATAAAACCTGAAATCTAAACTTTATTTTCAGTAACTGTCTGAATAAAAATATCGTTTATACTCGGAATTTTTTCAACAAAATGCGTTACCTGACCTCTTTGTGTCAAAACATTCAATAATTCGTTTGGTGAAGCATTTCCTATCTGAATGTTTAATTTTAAATCATCGTTTAAAGATTTAAAACTCGCAGGCGAAACTGTAAATTTCTGTGTAATATCATACATCAAACCTTCAACATTATTAGTCAAGATCCCAACTTCAAAACTATTGGTTCTAAATTGGCGTTTTACGTCTGCCACTTTACCTTCAATCAATTTGTTTGATTTATGAATTAAAGCTATGTGTTCGCACATTTCTTCAACACTTTCCATTCTGTGAGTAGAGAAAATAATTGTAGAGCCTTGTTCTTTCAAAGCTAGAATTTCATCCTTGATAATATTTGCGTTAACGGGATCAAATCCTGAGAAAGGTTCGTCTAAAATCAGCAATTTTGGTTTATGTAAAACGCAAACAACAAACTGTATTTTCTGTGCCATACCTTTAGAAAGCTCTTGGATTTTTTTATTCCACCAACCTTGAATTCCTAAACGATCAAACCAATAATCCAATTGCTTCTTAGCTTCGGTTTTAGAAAGTCCTTTCATTTGTGCCAAATACAAACATTGCTCGCCCACTTTCATCGAGCTATAAAGACCTCTTTCTTCTGGAAGATATCCTATAGTTTGTACGTGTTTTTGTTGCAATCTTTCTCCATCCAAAATTACTTCGCCACTATCTGGCAATGTAATTTGGTTTATGATTCTGATAAGGGAAGTTTTTCCGGCTCCATTGGGACCTAAAAGTCCATATATACTGCCTTTTGGCACATTTAATGAAACTTCGTTAAGTGCTACATAATCGCCGTATTTTTTTACGACCTTATGTACTTCAAGTAAGTTACTCATGCTATTTTTAAGGATTTACTGCGTCACTTTACCAATTAAGGCTCAGCGACTGTAAAAGTAAATAATTCGAAGCAAAATTGTGTTATATTACACAAAAAACCCATTCTAATTTATACTAGAATGGGTTTTTATTTTATTATAACCTTTTAAAAAAGTTTAGATTATGAGAACATATCTTTTACTTTTTCAAAGAATGATTTCTCCGATTTCTCTGGACTTGGAACAAAGTGCTCGTCGTTTAAAGCATTTTCAAAGAATTGTTTTTGCTCTTTATTTAATGTTTTTGGAGTCCAAACGTTTACGTGAACCAATAAATCACCGCTTCCGTAACCATTTAAACTTGGAATTCCTTTTCCTTTTAATCTTAAGATTTTTCCAGACTGAATTCCTTCTTCCAATTTAATACGAACTTTCCCGTTTATAGCTTCAATATCTTTAGAAGATCCTAAAACTGCTTCAGGGAAACTGATATATAAATCGAAGTGAACGTTTTCACCTTCACGTTTCAAGAATTCGTGTTCAATTTCTTCAATCGCTACAATTAAATCTCCTGGAATACTATTTCCTGGCGCATCGTTACCTTTGTTAGCAACTTTTAACTGCATTCCGTCAACAACTCCTGCAGGAATTTTGATTGATACTGTTTCGTCTTCTTGCACCATTCCTTGAGCATCTGCCTCAGAAGGTTTTTTATCTAAAATCTGACCAGAACCACCACAAGTAGGACAAGTAGACGCAGATTGCATTCTTCCTAAAATGGTATTGGTTACACGCATAACTTGTCCTTGACCATTACAAGTCGTACAAGTTTTATACGTTACGCCTTTTGCCTGAACTTTACGTTTTACTTTTACTTTTTTCTCTACTCCATTTGCAATTTCTTCTAAAGTCAATTTTACTTTAATTCGAAGATTGCTTCCTTTCGCACGACGAGGACCTCCGCCTCCGCCTCCGAAACCACCAAATCCGCCACCAAAAATATCACCAAACTGGCTGAAAATGTCATCCATATTCATACCACCGTGACCACCACCAAATCCGCCAGAACCATCAAATGCTTGATGACCATACTGATCGTATTTCGCTTTTTTCTGCGGATCACTTAAAACTTCATAAGCTTCTGCTGCCAATTTGAAGTTTTCTTCTGCCTCTTTGTCGCCTGGGTTTTTATCAGGATGGTATTTTAAAGCACTTTTTCTGTATGCTTTTTTAATTTCGGCAGCGTCAGCATTTTTTGAAATGCCTAGTATTTCGTAAAAATCTTTTTTCATAATTAGATTAAGTTCCAAATCTTAAAAATTCCAAAATCCAAAAATGCATTTGAAATTCTTATTGCATTTTTTAGTTTCCTACAACAACTTTAGGGTAACGAATAATTTTGTCTCCTAATTTGTATCCTTTTTCAATAACATCAACAATTTTTCCTTTTAGTTTGTCAGACGGTGCTGGAATTTGAGTAATTGCTTCAGCAACATCAGCATTGAAAGCATCTCCTGCTTGAATTTCAACTTGCTCTAAACCTTTAGAAACTAAAGTGCTTTTCAATTTTTCGTGAATCAACTCAACACCTTTTTTCAAATTCTCATCTTCAGACTTGTTGATCTCTACTGTCGCTCTGTCAAAATCATCTAAAACTGGAAGCATCGCCAATAAAACTTCTTGGTTTGCTGTTTTAAATAAATCAAGACGCTCTTTTGAAGTTCTTTTTTTATAATTTTCAAATTCGGCGAATAATCTCAAAAACTTATCTTTTTCTTTAGCTAAGTCTTGAGCTAATTGCTCCTCAACACTTAATTCTTCAACAATTAATTGCTCTCCATTAGCGTTAGTCTCTATCGTTGCATCATCTAATTCCTGATCGAATTCTGTATTTTCCGTAGTCATATCACTTTTATTTTTAAAAATATTCTTAAACTTCATTTTTTATTTCTTTCTGTTGGATTGCAAAAGTACTGCCAAATCTTATAAAATGTCAAATTGTCACTTTATTAATTATGAGCCATTTAAAAAACGCATTTGCCCAGAAAAAATTTATTATAATTTTAAGACTATTACGTTTTAGTTTATCTTATCTTTGAGACCAATAACATAAATTATTACCACCAAAAATTGAATTTAAGGGTTGGCTTCGGCCTCTAAAATAATTATTAATTCAAGTTTACCTTATATTAAAAAAAGCTTCGCCTATAGAGACGAAGCTTTTTTTTATGTTTGAGCTTTACATGACAAAGTTGTCATTTCTTATTTTTGCACGGGCGGAGGGATTCGAACCCCCATCAACGGTTTTGGAGACCGCTATTCTACCCTTGAACTACGCCCGTAACTTGAGGTCGCAAATTAAAAGCTTTTTTTCTTTACTGGCAATTATTTCAGACAGAGATTTTAAAAGAAAGTCCTTTAAACTCAAGGAATATCAAGCAAAAACTTTTGTTTCAGATAGTTAACTCTGTAAAATATTTTTCATTATTTCACGCAGATTTAAAAAGATTTAGGCAGATTAAAGTAGATTTCATCCATATAAAATTCAAACTAAATCTGCTCAAATCTGCGCGAACCAAAATCTTTTAAATCTGATTCTTAGATTAATGCATTTTTCAAACCTTCGTAATCTACAGAAACCTGTTCTCCTGTCACTAAATTTTTAAGCGTATATGAATTTGAATTAATTTCCTGATCTCCAACCAATACGGCAAACGGAATTAAACGTTTATCTGCATATTGAAATTGTTTTCCAACTTTTACACTGTCAGGATATAATTCCACTTTTATATTTTCCTGTCTTAATTTCTGAATCGCTTTTGAAGCATATAAAGCTTCTTTGTCTCCAAAATTCAAGAATAGTGCTTTTGATGTAGCGGCAACAGTTTCTGGGAATAATTGTAATTCTTCTAAAACTAAATAAATTCTATCCAAACCAAAAGAGATTCCGACACCACTCATATTTTTCAAACCAAAAATACCAGTCAGATCGTCGTATCTTCCTCCGCCGCCAATAGAACCCATGGCAACTGTTTTTGGAGCTGCAACTTCAAAAATAGCTCCCGTATAATAATTTAAACCACGAGCTAATGTCACATCCAAATCCAAAATAGCAGTCGAAAGACCTAAAACGGCAACATTGTCACAAATAAACTTCAATTCTTCAACTCCTTTCATTCCCTCTTCAGAAGAAGACAATAAGTCCGAAAGCTGTGCAATTTTGTCTGTAAAAGTTCCTGAGAAACTAAAAAGCGGTTGCACTTTTACCAACGCTTCTTCAGAAATTCCTTTTTCAATCATTTCTTTTTTAACGCCGTCTTCACCAATTTTATCCAATTTATCAAGCGCGACTGTAAAATCAATTAATTTATCAGAAGCACCGATAACCTCAGCAATTCCAGATAAAATTTTTCTGTTATTGATTTTAATTGTAACGCCTTCTAAACCTAAAGAAGTAAAAACAGTATCGTACAATTGAACCAATTCTACTTCCTGCCAAAGTGATTTTGAACCAACAACATCGGCATCACATTGAAAGAATTCTCTAAAACGTCCCTTTTGCGGATTATCAGCTCTCCAAACTGGCTGAATTTGGTATCTTTTAAACGGAAATTCAATTTCGCTTTGATGTTGCACCACGTATCTTGCAAACGGAACTGTCAAATCGTAACGCAACGCTTTCTCAGAAATTTTTCCTGTGAATTTATTTAATTCGATTCTTTGCTCTAAAGTTATTTTTTCAGCAGAATTCAATTGCAATTCTTCAATTGATTCTGGCAATTCAATTTTACTTTTATTATAGAAAAAGTTACCTGAATTTAAAATTTTAAAAATCAGACGGTCTCCTTCTTCTCCATATTTCCCCATTAAGGTATCTGAATTTTCAA
The DNA here is from genome assembly GCF_002399805.1 of Flavobacterium sp. UBA4854. NCBI lineage: Bacteria > Pseudomonadati > Bacteroidota > Flavobacteriia > Flavobacteriales > Flavobacteriaceae > Flavobacterium > Flavobacterium sp. UBA4854. Next base: position 8,609 of record NZ_DHEI01000016.1, on the reverse strand, counting down.
ACGAAGGCGTTTCGATTGGCTGAAAACCAAATTTTTCGAAATTAGCTTTTATCGTTTGAATAATATATTGACGTTTTGACACCTCAGCTGGTGAAAAATCTCTTGTCCCTTTTGGTATGCTTGGTTTTGAAGCCATCTTCTTTTTATTTTAGATTGTTGATTTTAGATTTTAGATTGTTCCAATCTTTATCTAAAAACCTTATAATATTACTTTATTTCCAGATTTTTTTTAAGACTATTGGTTCTTTAGACTTTCGGCTTTATGATTTTCCAACTTACGACTTAATTTAAGTCTGCAAATATCTCACTTTTTAAAATAAATAATAACACTTGGAAAACAAACTTGTAACAAAAAACGTATTTTCGTGACAAATTGGTTATGATGCTAAAATTATTTAAAGAAAATATCCGAATTGCTTTTGGTTCTATCAAAACACAAATTCTGCGTACTATTCTTACCGTTTTAATAATCGCAATAGGTATTACGGCTTTGGTTGGCATCTTGACTGTTGTTTCTGCTTTAGAAAACACAATTTCCAGCGATTTTGCTTCGATGGGAGCTAATACTTTTAACATTAACCAATACGAAAATAAAGTTCGAAACCGTGGCGGGAGAGAACGCGAAGTCATCAATCCAATTATTTCGTATCCAGAAGCTGTTGCCTTCAAAAACAAATACAAATATCCGTTTACCGAAACCTCTCTCTCTTTTACCGCAACTACAACTGCTGAAGTAAAATATTTAAGCGAAAAAACAGATCCAGAAATTACAATTGTTGGAGTTGATGAACATTTTATTACCAATTCTGGACTCGAAACCAGTTTGGGAAGAAGTTTTAATCAATTTGACATTGAGAACAACACTTATTCTTGCATTGTGGGTTCTGATTTTGAAAAAGGACTTTTAAAAGATATAAATCCAATTGATAAAATAATTTCTATTCGAGGCGCAAGATTTAAAGTAATTGGCGTTCTTAAAGAAAAAGGATCTACGTTTGGAAACAGTCAGGATTTAAGAGTATTAATTCCTATTCAAGTTGCAAGATCTTTATTTACAGCTCCAAATATCAATTACACCATTAGTGTGATGGTTTCAAAAAAAGAAGTTTTAGATGAAGCCATAGATAATGCCACAAGTACAATGCGAAGAGTTCGCAAGTTAAGTCCTGTACGCGACAACAATTTTGGCATAGTACGAAGCGATGACTTAATTAACCGAATTCTGAGCATAACACAATATTTAGGATTGGCAGCTTGGACTATTTCCATTATCACTATTTTAGGATCTTCAATAGCTTTAATGAATATTATGATTGTTTCGGTTACAGAACGTACTCGAGAAATTGGTGTTCGCAAAGCTTTAGGAGCCAAAAGATCTACTGTTGCTTTTCAGTTTTTTATTGAAACTTTATTAATTGGGCAAATTGGAGGTTTAGTTGGAATTGTTTTAGGAATTCTACTTGGCTTTACTATAGCAACCGCAATGAGCTTTTCTTTTGTGATTCCGTGGATGGCAATTTTTGCTGCTTTTGCGACAAGCTTTTGTGTGGCTTTGGTTTCTGGCTTATATCCAGCTATTAAAGCATCAAAACTAGACCCTATTGAAGCGTTACGTTACGAATAGTTTTGTATCAGTTGCAGAATAAAGACTGAAAACTGAGACCGAAAACTTTTAAACATTTCCTTTTACCATACGATCATTATCGTAAATATCTTTTCGAAGCTCAACGTTTTCAAAACTCATATTTTCTAGTAATTCAATCATTTCTTTTCCAAGATATTGATTGATCTCAAAATATAATTTCCCTTTTTTCTGAAGTCCGTTTTGTGCCAAAGAAGCGATTTTTCTATAAAAAATAAGCGGATCATTATCTTCTACAAAAAGTGCTAAATGTGGTTCATAATCCAGTACATTCTTTTTGATTTCTACTTTTTCCAGATTTCGAACATAAGGCGGATTTGAAACAATAATATCAAATTGATTAGAAAATTCTTCTGCTTCTAAAATATTCAGCAACATAAAAGTAACATCTACATTATTTGCCACAGCATTTCTTTTGGCAGTTTCTATAGCTTTTTTAGAAACATCAATTCCAAAAACCTCTGCGTTGGGAAGATTTTTTGCTAACGAAATCGCAATACAGCCCGTTCCCGTTCCAATATCTAGAATTCTTATCTTTTTATTTTTATCTCGACTTGTATTTTCGTTAATAATCCATTCGACCAATTCTTCAGTTTCAGGTCTCGGAATCAAAACATTTTCATTGACTTCAAAATCTAAACCGTAAAAATTTGTTTTCCCAAGCAAATACTGAATTGGCACTTCTTTTTTAAGTTGTTTTAGAAGTTCATCCCATACCACAAAATCATTCTCATCAAAAGCCAATTCATGATTTAAAGCTAAATCAATCTGACGAAGCTGGTGTTTATTTTCCAGAATTAAATAAAAAAAACTCTCCGCTTCGTACGCATCGTAAAAAGGAGCTAATTCTTTAATAAACTGAGTACGATATTGTTTAATTTTCATTTTATTTTTTTGAATATTTTATTCAGCCAAAGCTGATTCTAACCCTTCAATAAGTCTTGTTTGTTAAGATTTGTTACAACTTTTCTACAAAACTTTCAACATCCACACTGGACAAGAATTATGCCCTGTACAACCTAACGGTGCATCTAAATATTCAAAACCGGATTTTTTATACAACTTTTGTGCAGCATGCATAAATGGCATAGTTTCGATATAACATTTTTCAAAACCAAAAATTCTGGCTTGTTCTAAACATTTCTCCATCATCTGTGTTCCAATTCCTAAACCTCTAGTTTTGGGCAAAAAATACATTTTCTGCAATTCGCAAATTTCTGGATTTCCATTTTCTAAAGGTGCAATTCCAGCACAGCCAACAATTTCTCCGTCATTTTCGACAACAAAATATACCGATTTGGCTTTGCTATATTCTTCAAACATCAAATCTAAATAAGGATCTTCATATGCTGTTCCAACTTTTGGAATTTCCATTTCATCAAAGACAGAACGTATCAAACTTGCAACTGCTTGATTGTCTTCTTTTTTAATTGCTCGTATAAGCCAATTTACCATTTTTTTTATTCTAAATCATTATAAACACAAAAGTAAAGATAGTTTTGAATACTACTATAACTATCGGGATTGTTTCACAACTTAACCCTTTTCAGTTAATGATAATCTTAAAATTAACTACTTTTGCACTGTGAATATACATGAAAAATATATAAAACGCTGCATCGAACTGGCACAAAATGGACTTGGAACAACGTATCCAAACCCCATGGTTGGTAGCGTAATTGTTTACGAGAATAAAATTATTGGCGAAGGCTGGCACATAAAGGCTGGAGAGCCACATGCAGAGGTTAATGCGGTGCGATCTGTAAAAGATAAATCGCTGTTGAAAAAAGCTACAATTTATGTAAGCTTAGAACCTTGCAGTCATTTTGGCAAAACTCCTCCTTGCTGTGATTTGATTATTGCGAATGAAATTCCCAATGTTGTTGTCGGCACAGTTGATCCAAATGAAAAAGTAGCGGGAAAAGGCATTTTGAAATTAATTGAAGCCGGAGCCAATGTTACTGTTGGAGTTTTAGAAGATGAATGTAACGAACTTAATAAACGCTTCTTTACTTTTCATCAAAAAAAGAGACCCTATATTATTTTAAAATGGGCAGAAAGTCAAGATGGATTTTTGGCTCCTGAAAAAGTCTCGAATCAAGACCGAAAACCAATTTGGATTACAAATCAATATTCGCGACAATTGGTTCATAAATGGAGAACTGAAGAACAAGCGATTCTTGTTGGAACACAAACCGTCATTGATGATAATCCAAAATTGAATGTTCGAGATTGGCAAGGAAATAATCCGACGAGAATTGTTATTGATCAAAATAATCGAATTGACGAAAACAGTTTTATTTTTGATGATACAGTAAAAACTATTATTTTTTCTAAAGGTTCAAAACAGTCAAAAGAAAATACTCAATTTGAGATAATTGATTTTGATAAAAATATCGTTCCTCAGATTTTAGACGTTTTGTATCAGAATCAAATTCAATCTGTAATTATTGAGGGCGGAAGACAAACGCTTCAATCTTTTATAGATGAAAATCTTTGGGATGAAGCTCGAATTTTTATCGGAAAAACAAGTTTTGAAAAAGGAACGAAAGCTCCAGAAATTTCAAGAAAAAACAGTTCAAAGACCAATATTTTAGATGACGAATTAATACAAATTAGAAATTATGATTGATGCGATAATTTTTGACTTTGGAGATATTTTTATCAATTTAGATAAAGCTGCCACTATTTCTGGTTTACAAAAATTGGGGATGAAGGAATGGAATAACGAACTGGATCAATTAAATCTTTCATTTGAAACGGGATCTATTTCGCCAGAAGATTTTATTGGTGGCTTTCAAAAACAATTACCTGATGCTTCAAAAGAAGAAATCTTAAAAGCTTGGAATGCTGTTTTGGCAGATTTTCCTTTTTATCGTTTGGAGTTTCTTCAGGAATTATCAAAAAAATATCGCTTGTTTTTGTTGAGTAACACCGATTCAATTCACATCAATACTTTTGAAGAAAAAAGTGGCGTTTCTTTTTATAAAGATTTTTACAATTGTTTTGAGAAGGTTTATTTTTCTTTTGATATTGGAATGAGAAAACCAGATCCAAAAATTTATCAATTTGTTCTAGACCAGAACAATCTAATTGCAGAAAACACTTTATTTGTTGACGATAAAACAGAAAATACCGACAGCGCCGCAACTTTAGGAATCAAAGTATGGAATCTTCAAGTTGACAAAGAAGATGTTGTTGATCTATTTACCAAAGGATTATTGTAACACACTTTCTAGTAAAAAATATTTAGCCACAGATTAAAAGGATTAAAAAGATTTCTTTTTTGATTTTTTAAAAGAAAATCTGTGAGAATCTTTTTAATCTGTGGCTAAAAAAAACTTAAACCCTTACAATTGGAAATTAACGATACTTATCAAACTATTGCATCTGCATCTGAAGAAATACTGTTTAAAGAAAAAGGCAGTAAATTCTTTGGCTATGCTTTTCCGATAGATCATGAGGACGAGGTAAAACCCATAATAGAAGACCTTAAAAAACAGCATCCGCATGCGGTGCATTATTGCTATGCCTACCAATTAGGCGTCGGAAATAAAGTTTCGTACCGTGCCAATGATGATGGTGAACCAAGCAACACTGCCGGAGCACCAATTTATGGCCAGATACAATCTTTTGGAGTTACAAACGTTCTTGTTGTAGTAGTTAGAATTTTTGGAGGAGTGAAATTAGGTGTTGGCGGTTTAATTGCAGCATATAGAACAACGGCACAACAGACTTTGGAAATTTGTGAAATCGTTGAAAAAACAATCGATGTCGAATTTTTAATTTCTTTTGATTACAAAAACATGAATAAAGTAATGCGCGTTATCAAAGAAAAGAAATTAGAAATCGTATCTCAAGAAATGGAAATGGATGAAATTTCGGGACTGCCAATTGGCAAAATTGTGACAAAAACGCGAAAAAAAAATGCCGAAACTGTGTTCAGCATTTTTGATTTAATGTTCGAAATCGATATTAAATTAGTATAATTTAACATCAAAATCCTATTCGTTTTAACAATTATTCGAGTGATTTAAATATTTCCAAAATGTACTCTGGAGGAGCTGTTGGACGACCCGTTTTTAACGCAACAAATACTAAAATAAACGTCGCAGTTGTTAATAACTCATTTGCCTCATTGTAGATTGCGCAGTCAAATTCGATCTTTACAGAAGAGTGACTTTTGAAAGTGGTGTGAATTGTCAAAAGTTCGTCGTATCTCGCCGATTTTTTGTAATTGATATTCATGTTGACAATCGGGAGGCCAATTCCGCTTTCTTCCATGCTTTTATACGAAACCCCTTTATTTCTAAGCCATTCCACGCGTCCAATCTCAAAATAAGGCACATAATTTCCGTGATAAACAACTCCCATTTGGTCAGTTTCTGAGTAACGAACTCGTACTTGAGTCTGATGATTTTTCATTTATAAAATATTAAAAAAATTCGAATTTAAAAAGCCGCATTACAACTTTTTTTTATAAAATTAGATACCAAAATATTTTTTTTTACAGAAATTTGTTCACATATTTGTTATCCCGAAATACGGAATAAAATTGCTCCTCTTTTATTAGGAGAATCTTTATAACAATAATAAAAATTTATCTGAATCTATGACTAAAACTGCTCAATCGGTATGGGAAAACTGTTTGTCCTTTATAAAGGATAATATTCAAGACCAAGCATATAAAACTTGGTTCGAACCAATCAAATCAGTTGAGCTAACCGATAACGCATTATACATTCAGGTTCCGAGTAAATTTTTCTACGAATGGCTCGAAGAGCATTACGTAAAATTATTGAAAGTTGCGCTTACCAAAGAACTGGGAAAAAACGCAAAGTTACTCTATAAAATTAAAATGGAGAACACTTATGGCAATAAACAGCCGTTTACCGAGCAGCTGCCAAGTGCCAACAGAGTGCCAATGAAACCGCAAGAGGTTGATGCTCCGTTTAAAAACTTAAATCCTGAACTTAAAAATCCGTTTGTAATTCCAGGAATTAGAAATTTAAAAATTGAGTCTCAGTTAAATCCGAACTACAGTTTTGATAATTTCTTAGAAGGAGATTCAAACCGTTTAGCTCGTTCTGCAGGTATGGCTGTTGCTAACAAACCTGGAGGAACTTCATTTAATCCTTTGTTGATTTTTGGAGGAGTTGGTTTAGGAAAAACACACTTAGCACATGCTATAGGCGTAGAAGTAAAAGATAAGTATCCGGAAAAGACCGTTTTATATATTTCTGCTGAGATTTTTACACAGCAATACATTGATTCTGTTAAAAAGAATAATCGTAATGATTTTATTCACTTTTATCAGTTAATCGATGTCTTGATTATTGATGATGTTCAGTTTTTATCTGGTAAATCAGGAACGCAAGACGTATTTTTCCATATTTTCAATTATTTACACCAAAACGGAAAACAAGTAATCTTAACTTCTGACAAAGCTCCTGTTGATATGCAGGATATCGAACAAAGATTATTATCTCGTTTTAAATGGGGATTATCTGCTGAGTTACATCAGCCTGATTACGAAACTCGTATCTCAATCTTAAAAAACATTTTATACCGTGATGGTGTAGAAATGCCAGAAGATATTCTCGAATATGTTGCTCGAAACATTAAATCAAATGTTAGAGAACTTGAAGGCGCTATTATTTCGTTAATCGCTCAATCTTCTTTCAATAAAAAAGAAGTTACGATTGAATTGGCTAAAAGTGTTGTAGAAAAATTTGTTAAAAACGTAAAGAGAGAAATCTCTATCGATTATATCCAAAAAATTGTTTCAGATTATTTCCAATTAGATATTGAGACACTTCAATCTAAAACCAGAAAGAGGCATGTGGTGCAAGCAAGACAACTAGCGATGTTCTTTGCTAAGAAATTCACTAAAGCTTCTCTTGCTAATATTGGTTCACAAATTGGAGATCGCGATCACGCAACTGTTCTTCACGCTTGTAAAACAGTCGACAATTTAGTTTCTACAGACAAACAATTTAAAAAGTTTGTTGAAGACATCAATAAAAAACTAACGCTTTAATACGCGCCATGCCTGTAAAAATCTTAATGGTTTGTTTAGGGAATATTTGCAGATCTCCTTTAGCAGAAGGAATTTTAGCCTCTAAATTACCTCAAGATAAATTTTTAGTTGATTCTGCAGGAACAGGTTCTTGGCATGTTGGTCATTGCCCTGACAAACGCTCAATTGAAGTTGCTAAAAAATACGGAATCAATATCGGCGAACAAAAAGGCAGACAAATAAAAGTCTCTGATTTTGACGAGTTTGATTATATCTATGTAATGGATAATTCGAATTTTCGCGATGTTGTTCATTTAGCCAAAACTCCAGAACATAAAAATAAAGTCCGTTTAATTTTAAACGATTTATTCCCAGATGAAAATGTAGATGTTCCTGACCCGTATTATGGTTCTGCCAACGGTTTTGAAAATGTTTACCAAATGTTGGACGAAGTGACTGATTTAATTGCAGATCAGCTTCTTAAAAAACACTCCTAATTCGATTCAATTGTTTCTAGAAAAGAGATAATTGAATTTTTTAATTTTAAACAAAACACATTATGAAATCTTTCGGAAAACTATATTTAATTCCAACAACAATGGGCGAAAGCAATCCGATGGATGTTTTACCTCAGACTGTTAGAAGAACGATAGAAGTTATCGACCATTATATTGTTGAAAATGACAAAACGGCGAGAAAATCTATAAAAGCAGTTTATCCAGAAAAAAAACAATCTGAACTGGTTCTTTTTACTTTAAACAAAAGAACAGAAACCAGCGAACACAATGATTTCATTAAACCTTTATTAGAAGGAAAAAATATGGGACTAATGAGCGAAGCTGGTTGCCCCGGAGTTGCAGATCCTGGAGCTGTAATTGTAAAATTGGCGCACGAAAAAGGAATTCAGGTTGTGCCTTTAGTTGGGCCTTCTTCTATCCTACTAGCTAT
>NZ_DHEI01000071.1:34148-45241 GCF_002399805.1 Flavobacterium sp. UBA4854 | reverse complement strand
AATGTTGAAATTCGCGGACTTAAAAACCTTCAAAATACAAACCCATTATACGTAATTGACGGTTTGGTAACTTCTGCAAACAGAGATTTTAACCCAAATGATATCGAATCGATTCAGGTTTTAAAAGATGCTTCTGCGGCAGCAATCTATGGTTCTAGAGCGGCAAATGGTGTAATTATCATTACGACTAAAAAAGGTAAAAAAGGACCGCTTCAGGTTGAAGTATCAGCAAAAAGCAGTTTTACCTCTATGCCTCGTTATGATTTAATGGGAACCGAAGAGTTTGCTAAATACAACAATATGGCGTATGACAATGCTGGACTTCCGAGACAAAACTTAAATATGGCTGTAAATACAGATTGGCAAGATGCTGTTTTTAAAACGGGAATGATGCAAGATTATAATGCTAGTTTTTCTGGAGGAAGTGAGAATTCTTCATTCTTTATGTCTGGAAATTATTTTGGAAATCAAGGTACTGTTATCGGAACTGATTTTGACAGAATTTCATTCCGTGTGAATTCAAGCGGTACAAAAGGGATTTTTAGCATTGGAGAAAATTTAGCCATTAGTAATTCTAAAACAGATGAAATGTCTGGAAATCCAATTATTGATGTGTACAGAATGACCCCTACAATTCCGCTTTATGACGCTTCTAACCCAGGCGGATACGGTTACGGAAAACAAGGAGTTGCCGATACTTTTGGAACAAACCCTTTGGCGTTAGCTGATTTTTCTAACACAACAAACGAAAACTTTAGAATTAGAGGTAATATTTGGTCTGAATTAAAATTTGTGCCTTGGTTGAAATACCGTTTCAATTTTGGATATGAAACAAGTTTTGATTCTTATAAATACATGAGAAAAAAAGGAAGTTGGACTTTAAACCAGCCACAAGATCCTTCTCAGACAGACCAAAACAAAGGAAGATCAGAAACTTTATTGTTCGAAAATACATTGACTTTCAAGAAAGAATTTGGGAAGCATGATATCACGGTTTTAGTGGGTCAAACGTATCAAAAAGACAATTACAATCAGATTTACGGAACAAAAAGAAATCTTCCGATGAATTCTGGAACTGGAGAATATTATGAAGTTTTAAACCAAGGAGATTCGCCAGTTGTTGGAGGTTTTATTAATGAAGCGGCTTTAACGTCGTATTTAGGAAGATTAGAATACAATTATGATAATCGTTATTTATTCAATGCCGTAATCAGACGTGACGGATCTTCAAGATTTAGCGATGGCAATAAATGGGGTAATTTCCCTTCTATTTCTGCAGGATGGAGAATAAGCAACGAATCTTTCTTTAAATCAGAATTCATTAAAGATTTAAAATTAAGAGCAAGTTATGGAGAATTAGGATCTGGAAATATTGGAAATTATGAGTACAAAAGCTTCGTAAATAATTTTGGACAAATTGTATTAGGAAAAGACCAGACTTTATATCCTTCTGCAACTCAAGTAAAATTATCAAATTCCGAATTGCGCTGGGAAAAACTAAAACAAACCAACTTCGGATTGGATTTAGGAGTTTTAAATAATGATTTACGATTTACAGCAGATTATTTTATTGCTCGTACTGAAGACGTATTATTTGGTTTCCCAATTTTATTGACAACAGGAAACGATGGAGGAAACCCAATTTCTAACGCTGCAACTGTAGAAAATAAAGGTTTTGAATTGGAATTGGCTTATAGCAAAAAAATCAATGATTTCTCATTTAATGCTTCTGTCAACTTTACCAAAATAAACAACAAATTGGTTTCGTTGGGTAACGGACAAAATGAAAATTACTCAGGAAACACAGTAACAAGAGCTGGTTTGCCAGTAGGAATGTGGTATGTATTGCAAACAGATGGATTATTCCAAAATCAGCAAGAAATTAATAATTACAAAAATGCTGACGGAAAAGTAATCATGCCAAATGCTGTTCCTGGAGATATTCGTTTTAAGGATAACAATGGAGACGGACAAATTACAAATGAAGATAAAACAATCGTTGGAAGTCCGTGGCCAGAATTTGAAATGGGTTTAAACGCTGGAGCTGAATATAAAGGCTTTGATTTTTCTATGAACTGGATTGCTTCTCATGGAGCTACTGTTTATGACGGATTTAGAAGTGTCGTAGATCGTTTTGATGACAATAGTAACTACAGAAGAGGCATTCAGCCTTGGACACCTGAAAATCCAAATACCGATTTTCCTAGAATTACAAAAGGATCAACTTTAAATTCAAGAGGAGATACAGATCGTTTCTTAGAAAATGGCGATTTTATCAGATTGAAATACATCGGATTTGGATATAATTTTCCGCAAAGTGTCTTAAAAGATTCAGGTATTTCGAGAGCAAGATTAACATTATCTGCACAGAACATTATTACGATTACTAAGTATAAAGGATTGGATCCTGAGTTTACCAACAGTAATATTTTTGAAAGAGGTGTAGATAATGGGGCATTCCCAAATCTTAGAACATATTCTTTGGGTGTAGAGTTTAGCTTTTAATTAAAAAAACAGCGTAATGAAAAAAATAATAATTATAACAGCAGCTTTTCTAGGTCTTGTTTTTACCGCTTGTGAAAACGAATTGGACTTGAACAGCCCAAATGATATTACAGTAGACCAATATTGGAAAACTGAAAGTGATGCACAAGCCGGTGTAAACTCTATTTATGCCATGTTTTATAAAGACGGTTTGTGGGCAAGATGGATTTATTTCCGTCTGGATTTAACTTCTGACGAAGGTTATAGCGTGAGTCCGTGGACAGAATTGGCAGATTGGACAAGATTCAATTATATCAATTATAATTTTTGGGAAGGAAATGCCGTAACGTGGAGAGATACTTACAAAGCTATTTTTAGATGTAATCAGGTTTTGGCTAATGTTCCGAATATTACTTTTCAGAACGAAGATGATAAAAAGAAAATTATCGCGCAGGCTAAATTCTTTAGAGCATTGCACTATTACTATGCAGGTGTAATTTGGGAAGATGTGCCGTTGGTTTTAGATCCGTCTACGCCAGCAGATTTGCCAAAACAAGTAAAGGTAGACGAAATCTGGGCTCAAGTAGAAAAAGATTTGAATGAAGCTTTTGAAGATTTGCCAAGAGATTGGTCAGCTGATCAATTAGGAAGACCAGATAAAGGTGCCGCAAAAGCCTTTCTTGCCAAAGTATATATGCAACAGCACAAATGGAATGAAGCAAAAGGAGCTCTTGAATTTTTAATTTCTGGAGCAGGAGCGAAGTACAGTTTGGTATCTAACTACAGAGATAATTTTACGGATACAAATGAGAATAATGCCGAATCTGTTTTTGAAATCCAATTTGGAGACCAAAGAAAAGGAGGAACTGACGAAGCGCAAAATGCGGCAGTTTCTAGTAACCGTTCTCAGTTTTTTGCGCCAAGAGGAATTGGATGGTCTGACGGACAAGCGCGTATTTGGTTAGTGGATGCTTTTAAACAAGAAAATAATAAAGACGGAAAATTGGATGAAAGGTTAAGATGGACTTTATTCTACCCTCAGTTATTAGCCGATTTTGGAGACAAAACATACGGAAGAAACTGGGAATGGAACAATAACGAAGCTTGGTTTAGAAAAGGAAGCCGCGATTATTACAGAAACAACGAAGATTACTACAACCAAGTAAACTACAGATTGGTTCGTTATGCTGATATTTTATTGCGCTACGCGGAAGTTTTAAACGAATTAGGAAATACTACTCAAGCGTATCAGTATGTTGATTTAGTTAGAGCTCGTGCAAATATGAATGCATTGGCAACAGCACATCCAGAAATTGGAAACGATCACGACAAATTCCTAGAGCGTTTGAAAATGGAAAGAGTTCTGGAATTGTGTGGCGAAAGCGTTCGTTGGGAAGATTTAAAACGTTGGGGAGACTTAAATTCTCAAGCTTCTGTTGATAAAATTGCGCTTCGTGATCCAGATTTTAAAAACTTCACAGTAGGTAAAAATCACAGAATGCCAATTCCGCAAAGCGATGTAGATAATAATCCAAATCTAGAGCAGAACTCTGGATATTAAAACTGATTTTTTGAGGGGATCAGATGTAAAAGTCTGGTTCCCTTATCATAAAGAACGATTGTTCAAAAAAATAAAATTGAAATGAAGAAAGTAAAATTGTGTCTGACATTTATGTTAGCAGGACTCGTATTGCTTAGCTGCAACAATAAAAAAAATAATCCTGAAGAAAAGGAAAGCGAAGTCGCCTCAATAGAAAAAAGAGAAATCTGGACAAAAGATCAGGCCAATAAATGGTACGCAGAACAGCCTTGGTTGGTTGGGGCAAATTATTCTCCTAGCACAGCTATAAATCAGTTAGAGATGTGGCAGGAAGATACCTTTGATCCAAAACGAATTGATCAAGAATTGGGCTGGGCTGAAGGTCTTGGTATGAATGTAATGCGCGTGTATCTACACGACTTATTGCATCAGCAAGACGCAGAAGGACTTTACAAACGCATGAATCAGTTTTTAGAAATTGCTGATAAACATCACATCAAAACCCTTTTTGTTTTGTTTGATTCTTGTTGGGATCCGTTTCCTGCTTTAGGAAAACAGCGTGCTCCAAAACCGCATACGCATAATTCAGGTTGGGTACAGGCTCCGGGACAAAAGGTGCTTCAGGATAAAACACAATATCCGCGTTTGGAGAAATATGTAAAAGAAACGGTTTCTCATTTTAAAGATGACAAACGAATTTTAGGCTGGGATGTTTGGAATGAACCAGATAACATGACAGGACCGTCTTACGAAAAAGTAGAAATTAAAAACAAAGTCGATTTGATTTTACCGCTTTTAAAAGATGTTTTTGTGTGGGCAAGAGAGAGCAATCCTTCTCAGCCATTGACATCTGGCGTTTGGGTAGGAGATTGGAGTGACGAAGCGAAGATGAAACCAATGCACAAAATGCAGATCGAGCAGTCTGATATTGTTTCTTTCCACAATTACAACACACCTCAGGATTTCGAAAAAGTAATTAAACAATTACAGCGTTATGGAAAACCTTTATTGTGTACAGAATATATGGCAAGACCAAACGGAAGCACTTTTGAAGGATTTCTTCCAATAGCTAGAAAATACAACGTAGGAATGATCAATTGGGGATTTGTAGACGGAAAAACACAAACGAAATACGCTTGGGACAGTTGGACTAAAACATACACCGCAGAACCAAAATTATGGTTTCACGATGTTTTGCATACAGACGGAACACCATACATTAAAGCCGAAACCGATTTGATTAAGAAAATGACTGCTGAGGCGAATAAGAAGAATTAGATAATGTGTCAATTTGATAATTAGAAAATTAGAAAATGAGAAAATGTGATAATTAGAAAATTAGCCATTAACACATTTCAAAAATTATCTAATTATCAAATTGACTAATTGGCACATTAAAAAAAAACAGCTTATGAAAACAACAAAGAACTTATTTTTTCTAATGATGATTCTAGTTGGCTTTTCCGCGAAAGCGCAACAGCCAGATCCTCCTGGACAGATAAAAGGAAGTGAAAAACCAAAAAACGAAGCCTATCTTTTTGCGCACATGACGCATAACGATTACGGCAGATTGTATTATTCTGTTAGTTTGGACGGACTTCATTGGGAAAACCTGAATAACGGAAAACGCGTTTTTGAAGATTATAAGGGACATCCTGATATCTGCAAAGGCCCAGACGGGAAATATTACATTGCAGGAAATACAGGAGACGATGCAAAGGCAATCAATATCTGGGCTTCGGATGATTTAATCACTTGGAAAAAACATTCTGATTATACGCCCGATTTAAAAAGTACGCCCGATTATTCTAACGCTTTACAGCGAATTGGTGCTCCAAAATTATATTATGACGAACCTTCTCAAAAGTTCATCATGACTTGGCACACGCCACATTTGGAAGGAACCAAAGAAGACGGAGAACGTTATTGGGCAAGTCAGCGTACCTTGTATGTTTTGTCTAAAGATTTAAAAACTTTCGAAGGAACACCAAAACGTTTATTCGATTGGGATATGGGAACGATTGATGTTTTTATTCGTAAAGTTGGCGATTCCTATTATGCCGTGATTAAAGACGAAACCTATCCAACTTTGTATTGGACAACAGGAAAAACGATCCGAATTGCCAAATCAAAAAATCTTTTAGGACCTTATTCTTTGCCCCAGCAATCTATCAGTCCAAACTTTAGAGAAGCGCCAATGTTAATTCCTTCTCCAGATGACAAAATATGGTACATGTATTACGAACAATATCCAGGTGTTTCATACGGATTATCGATTGCAGATAACCTAAACGGACCTTGGTTTCAAGCCTCAGGCTACACTTTTTTCTCAGATTGGGACAAATACAGTCTTCCAGAAAAAGTACGCCACGGTTGCATGATTACAATCTCTAAAAAAGAATACGACAGTTTGGTGAAGAAATTCGGAATTGTGAAAGATGTTAGAAGTAAAAAGTAAAAAGTAAAAAGTAAAAAGTAAAAAGTTGAGAAGGAAAAAATCAGTCCAACATTTTACATCTCACATTTTACATTTTCACATCTCACATTTCACCAATTAAAAATATGGTTAGTTAAGTTAGTTTAGTTCAGTAATTATCGGGCTTATGTGGAGATGAGCCCGGTAATTCATTTTGATTTAGAAGAAATATTACGGTAGAGTAAATATTTTCACCATATAAGTCATGTAAGTCATGTAAGAACATATTAAGTTTGGTTTTAGTTTGAAAGCCAAAACTTATATTTTCTTGACAATGAATAATAACAGTTACTTAAACTAAAATGAACTTATATAACTTATATGGTTAAAAAAAAACGAATGAGTGTAAAATCTCAAATAGATAGAATATGAAAAGAAAAAGCATCCTTTTTTTAGCCTTGTTATCCATGTTTGCAGTAAATGCGCAATGGAAACCACAAGGTGATAAAATCAAGACCAAATGGGCAGAGCAGGTCGATCCGAAGAAAACTTTACCCGAATATCCCCGTCCGATTATGGAGCGCGGCCAATGGAAAAATCTGAATGGTTTGTGGAATTATAGCATTCAAGAATTTGGAAAAGCAGTGCCTTCAAAATATGACGGGCAGATTCTGGTTCCGTTTGCAGCCGAATCGAGTCTGTCTGGCGTGATGAAAGAAGTTGGTGCTAAAAATGAACTTTGGTACGAAACTCAATTTTCGATTGAATCGGGCTGGAATGGAAAAAATATCCTTTTGCATTTCGGAGCTGTCGATTGGAAAACAGAGGTTTTTATTAATGATGTAAAAGTGGGTTCTCATACGGGAGGATATACGCCGTTTTCATTCGACATTACGCCATTCATCCAAAAAGGAAAAAATCAGAAACTGGTTGTGAAAGTTTGGGATCCTTCCAACGATGGGCCTCAGCCAAGAGGAAAACAAGTTAAGAACCCAGAAGGAATTTGGTACACGCCTGTTACTGGAATCTGGCAAACGGTTTGGATTGAGCCTGTAAATGCTAAAAACATTGCAGCATTAAATACAACGCCAAATATTGATCAAAATACGATTAGTATAAAAGCTGAGGTAAATGGAGCGGAAATAGGAGATTTAGTTGAAATTTCTGTTTTCGATAACGGAAAAGAAATCGCTAAAGAAAAAGCGGTTGTGGGTGAAAGCAATGATATTGTTTTGAATAATCCGAAACTGTGGTCACCTGAAAGTCCGTTTTTGTATCAGACTAAAATTCGCTTAATCAGCAAAAACAAAGTGGTTGATGAGGTGAAAAGTTATTTTGCAATGCGAAAAATTTCATCTAAACGCGATGAAAACGGAATCGTGAGAATGCAATTAAATAACAAAGATTATTTTCAGTTCGGACCTTTAGATCAAGGCTGGTGGCCAGACGGATTGTATACAGCGCCAACTGATGAAGCTTTGAAATACGATATTGTTAAAACCAAAGAATTAGGATTTAATATGATTCGTAAACACGTAAAAGTAGAACCGGAACGTTGGTATACGCACTGCGATCAGTTAGGAGTTTTGGTTTGGCAAGATATGCCAAGCGGAGACGATCAGCCGGTTTGGCAAAACAGAAAGTATTTTGAAGGAACAGAATTACAGCGTTCGGCAAAATCGGAAGAAATCTATAGAAAAGAGTGGCGCGAAATTATGGATCACCTGTATTCCTATCCAAGTATTGTGGTTTGGGTTCCGTTTAACGAAGCTTGGGGACAATTTAAAACTGTTGAAATTACAGAATGGACAAAAAATCATGATGCAACGCGTCTGATTAATTCTGCAAGTGGAGGAAATCACTTTCAAACGGGAGATATTTTAGATTTACACAATTATCCTGGTCCAGATATGTATTTGTACGATGCGAGAAGAGTTACAGTCTTGGGAGAGTATGGCGGAATCGGTCTTCCGTTAGAAGGACATCTTTGGAGAGCAAATGACAACTGGGGATACATTAAATTTAAAAATGCAGGGGAAGTTACCACTGAATACATAAAGTATGCTGAAATGCTTCGAAAATACGTTAAAACGGGATTCTCGGCTGCAGTCTACACTCAAACAACCGATGTTGAAGGCGAAGTAAACGGTTTTATGACCTACGATAGAAAAGTAGATAAAATGGATTTTAAAGCGGTAAACAAGATTAATACAGAGGTTATCAATGCTTTGAATTAGAGTTAAATTTATTTCTCCCGCAGATTTGGCAGATTACGCTGATAAAAAGAAATCTGCAAAATCTGCGAAATCTGCGAGAGAAAATTCAAAGACTAACAAAAAACTAAAAATGAAAAAATATCTAATCCTTTTCCTGTTCACAACGATAAGTTTTGCGCAGCAAAAAACATTCACTAATCCAATCCTTCCATCGGGAGCAGATCCTTACAGCACGTATTACAAAGGTTATTATTACTACACCAACACACTTGGAAACAAATTGGTTTTATGGAAAACAAAAGACCTTTCGGATATTAAAAATGCAGAAAGTAAAGTGATTTGGACACCGCCTAAAAACACCAATTATTCGGCAGAAATCTGGGCGCCTGAGTTTCATATCATTAATGGAAAATGGTATTGCTATTTTGCGGCAGATAATGGCGATAACAACAATCACAGAATGTATGTTTTAGAAAATAAATCTTCAGATCCGTTTGAAGGGAAATTTGAATTTAAAGGCAAAATCGCTGCGAAAACCGATAAATGGGCCATTGACGGAAATGTTTTTGAATATAAAAAGCAGCTATACATGATTTGGGCAGGCTGGGAAGGAGACAAAAACGGTCAGCAGAATATTTACATTGCCAAAATGAAAAATCCATTGGAGATTGATGGTGATCGCGTTATGATTTCTGCACCAACAAACGATTGGGAAACACATGGCGCTTTGCATGATGAGGTGAATCCGCCACAGGTAAATGTGAACGAAGGGCCACAGTTTTTAGAAAGAAATGGAAAAATCTTCATTGTGTTTTCGGCAAGTGGTTGCTGGACCGATTTCTATGCTTTAGGATTGTTAACCTTTACGGGCACAGATAATTTGCTAGATGCAACTGCTTGGAAGAAATCTCCTGAACCGATTTTTAAACAATCTTCAATCAACAAGGTTTATGCGCCAGGGCATAATTCATTCTTTAAATCTCCCGACGGCAAAGAAGATTGGATTTTATATCACGCCAATTCAAACCCAGGAGAAGGATGCGGTAACAAAAGATCGCCAAGAATGCAGAAAATAGAGTGGGACGCCAACGGTTTTCCAGTTTTGGGTGAGCCAGTTAGTGAAGGAACGCCATTGGCTATTCCGTCAAATTAAAATCATTTCAAAAAAGATAAAAATGAAAAATATCCAAATTGCTGCAGTTTTGTTGCTTGTACTTTTCCAATTTAACTGTAAAGACAATAAAAAAGAAAATACGGCTTCAAAAGAAAGTTCAGAAACCAAATCAGATTCGATAAAAACGGTTTTAGAGACTAAAAACTTCGATACCATTATCGATGGTAAAAAAGTCGGTTTGTATTGGATCGAAAATAAAGATATAAAAGCTGCTTTTACCAACTATGGCGGGCGATTAGTAGGTTTATGGGTTAGGGATAAAAACGGAAAATCAACCGATGTTGTAGTCGGAATGAATAGCGCAAAAGGTTTCAAAAACTCAACAGAACCTTACTTTGGTGCTACAATCGGAAGAGTTGGCAACAGAGTTGCATTAGGCAAATTTACGCTCGAAGGAAAACAATATCAAATTCCGCTTAATAACGGGAAAAATGCGCTGCACGGTGGTGTAAAAGGGTTTCAAGACGTTGTTTGGAATGTTGAAAAGACAAATGAGAATATGCTGGTTTTTACGTATGCTTCGCCAGATGGAGAACAAGGTTTTCCTGGAAATTTAAACGTAAAAGTAGCTTATTCTATTACAGCTGATCATGCGGTAAAAATGGAATATGAAGCAACAACCGATAAAACAACGATTGTTAATTTAACCAATCATGCCTTTTTTAATTTGAATGGAGAAGGAAGCGGAACAATTTTAAATCATGAATTACAAATTTACGGAGATAAATTTACACCAGTTGATGAAGGTTTGATTCCGACTGGAGAATTGAAATCGGTAAAAAATACACCTTTCGATTTTAAATCAAAACATAAAATTGGCGAAAGAATAGAAACTAAAGACGAGCAGCTGAAATTCGGAAAAGGTTATGACCATAATTACGTGCTTAATGGGACTAAAAAAGACGGATTTATTCATGCGGCAACGATTAAAGGTGATGTTTCAGGTATTACTTTAGATATTTATACAGAAGAGCCTGGATTACAATTTTATAGCGGAAACTTCATGCAAAGCAAAAACACCTTTAAATCAGGTGCTAAAGATGATTTTAGAACTGCTTTCGCTTTAGAAACACAGCACTTCCCAGATGCGCCAAATCAGCCAAAATTTCCTCAAATAACTTTAAAGGCAGGAGAGAAGTACCATACGGTTTCTTTGTATCAATTTTCGGCTAAATAGTTATGAGTTTTGAGCTGGAAATTAAGAGTTGAAAAACGTTATGCGAAAGACTTTTTTGTGAAAAATAAAAAGGACTTTTTTGAAGC
>NZ_DHEI01000071.1:24142-33975 GCF_002399805.1 Flavobacterium sp. UBA4854 | reverse complement strand
TTGATTTTTAGTTTTTAAATTGATTTAATTAAATAAAAAGTTTAATAATGAAAATAAAAAAGTATTTTACGCTTTTAAGTCTGTTTTGTGTCTTTATTTGTTGTTCTCAAGATAAAGAAACGGTTAAAAAAACGACTTCAAAAGAGCAACCAATCTTGTTGGCAGATCCAACAATTTTTTTCGATAATGGAGTTTATTATTTGTATGGAACCACAACGGGAGATTTTCCTAATGGAGAAGGTTTTCAAGTGTACACTTCTTCCGATTTAAAAAAATGGAAAGGTCCCATTGGAGCACAAAATGGACTGGCATTAAAAAAAGGAGATGCTTATGGAACGAAAGGTTTTTGGGCACCGCAAGTTTTTAAAAGCAACAATAAGTTTTATATGATTTATACTGCCGATGAGAATATAGCCATTGCAAGCAGTGATAGTCCGCTTGGGCCATTTAAAAACGATTCTAAGGCTTCAATGTTTAATTCCGGCAAACAGATTGATCCTTTCTTTTTTGTTGATCAGGATGGCAAAAAATACCTTTATCACGTGCGTTTGACCAATGGTAATCGAATTTTTGTAGCTGAATTGAATGATGATTTCTCTGGAGTTAAAGAAGAAACGCTGAAAGAATGTATTTCTGGTATTCTTCCGTGGGAAAATACCCAGAATGTTTCATGGCCTGTTACAGAAGGTCCGACAGTTTTAAAACACAATAATGTGTATTATATGATTTATTCTGCAAACGATTTTAGAAATCCCGATTATGCAGTGGGTTATGCGACAGCTTCAAGTCCAATGGGACCTTGGGAAAAAGCAACTGAAAGTCCGATAATTAGCAGAAAAGATGTTGGCATAAACGGAGTTGGTCACGGTGATGTTTTCTATGATAAAAACGGAAAAATGAAATATGTCCTGCATACGCATTTTAGCAATAGCGGTGTTTCTCCAAGAAAAGCAGCAATAATCGATATTGATTTTGAAGGAAATAAAATCAAAGCAGATGCGAAAAGTTTTGTTTTGCTAACAGAATAAAACTTGTGATTTTAGAGTTGATAACGTGGGCTGACTTGTTTTTAAGTCAGCCTTTTTTTAACATTTTAACCTGCTTTTAACACAGATGCCATTTTAATATTGTCTATTTCAGTTCAGATTCGTACATTGTTAAAAATTACAGACATGACTAAAAAAATAGAAGACTTAATTCCGCATCGTGCTCCATTTCTCTTTGTAGATGAAATTATCTCTTATACAACAGACACAATCGTTGGTTTAAAGACGTTTACAGATAAAGATGCCTGGCTTCAGGGCAGTTTTCCCGATTTTAATTTTGTTCCGGGAACTATTTTGATCGAAGCTATGGCGCAATGTGGTGGTGCAGGAATAAAGCTTTTAGGAATCGCAGATGGCGTTTTTGGCTTGGTTAGCTTAGATAAAGTGGAGTTTTTTGGTGGTGTTGAATTCAATAAACTCGTTAAATTTGTCGTAAAAAACATTCGCACAAGCGAAAAAATCATAAAACAATCTGGTGAAGCCTTTGATGAAGATAAATTGATTATGAAAGGCGAATGGATGTGTGTGAAGCTTCAGTGAGAGAATAGATAATAGAGGAAAGAAGCAAGACGAAAGATTATAGAAAAACGCCTTAAGATTGGATTCTTAAGGCGTTTTTTTTACATTTTTGTGATGATGAATTCGCTTCGGCGATTGACTTGATGTTGCGCTTCTGTACATGGAACACCATTGGAGCAATTATTGATTAGCTGAGTTTCCCCATAACCAATTGCACTTTCTATTCTTTCGGGAGCAACTCCTTGAGAAATGAGATAATCTCTTGTAGCTTTTGCTCTTCTGTCTGACAATTCTAAATTGTATTGATCGTTGGCACGGGAGTCGGTGTGCGATTCAATTTTTATAACAATTGAGTTATACTGATGCATTAAGAGAACTACTTTATTTAATTCTATTGCAGCATCATAACGAATATCGGATTTGTCTAAATCAAAGAAAATAATTCCGATTTTTATTTTCAGAACTCCGTTTTCCCGAGCAATTAAAGCAGGATCCAAACCTACGAGAGCTTCTGTTTTTCCAGAGCTGTTTGCCGTAATAATGGCTTTAGTATTGGCGTTATAATTGTCCTTTGTAACCTCAATTGTATATGGAGTATTGCAATTTACGTTGTTATTAAAATCATATTTTCCGTCGAGCTGAGAAACGGTTTCAGCCACTTTTATTCCGTTTGCATTTTTAAGCGTTACCATTGCACCGGCAATTCTGTTGTTTGAAATAGCATCGAAAACATAACCGCTTATGGCTTGGTTGCACGATCTTTCAAAAGAGTAAATATCATCATCGCCTTTTCCTGTTTTTCTGTTTGAGCACACAAAACCTTTGTTAGTGGCTTCGTTAACGATATAACCAAAATCATCTCTATTGCTGTTTAAAGGCGCTCCTAGATTGGCTGGTGTGTCAAAAGCGCCATCGTTTAATCTGCTTTCAAATACGTCTAAACCTCCTAATCCTAAAAATCCGTCAGAAGAAAAATACAGCGCCTGATCGGTAATGTATGGGAACATTTCGCGTCCTGTTGTATTTATTTTTTCGCCTAAATTTTTAGGTTCCGAGAATTGATTATTGCCTAAAATATCAACTACAAAAATATCGGTAGAACCAATTGTTCCTGGCATATCCGAAACGAAATACAGCTTTTTACCATCTTTGCTTACAGATGGATGTCCGACTGAGTAATTGTCGCTGTTAAAAGGCAATTCTTTAATATCGGTCCATTGCGTGGTTCCATTTTGATTTTCTACAGCCGTTGCCGAGTAGATTTTCAGATTGTTAATGCCTTTACTGTCACGTTTTAATTTCCCGTTATAATTATTTCGTGTAAAGTAAATTGTTTTTTCATCTGGAGAAAAGGCAATGCAAGCCTCGTGATACTTTGTTGTAATGTCCTTTCCGAAGCGTTCTTTAAAAGTGACATTAGATTGCGTTTCGCTTATTTTTCCCAGTTGCATATTCAGATAAGGCTGATCGTTCCATCCGTATCGATCTGTTTTCCAATAGGAAGAATCAGCAGTAGTAGAATAAACCAAGTCGCCTTTGTAATACATTGGCCCAAAATCGGAATTAGCAGTATTTATGTCTAAATTTTCTAACAGAAAAGAAGGTTTTATATTTTCAATATCTTCTAAAGTGACATTTTTAAGAGAAAAATTCTTAGCTCTTGGATCTGTCGATTTTTGCTTTTCGGAGAAATTTTTCATCCATTTTTTTGCCAGTTCATAATTCTGAATTCCTTGCAGCGACTGTGCGTAACGAAATAAATATTCCGCAGAAACTTCATTCGGATAGTCAGCAATTAGCTTTCCGTACCATTTTGAAGCACTGGACATTTTTGTATTGAAATAATAAGCGTCTCCAAGTCGCTGAAGTGTTTCTTTAGAAGCATCTCCATTGTTGATGGAAAGTTCATACGATTTTGCGGCTTCAACATAATACATCTTATCAAAAAGAGCATCGGCAGTTTTGTTTTTGGTTTGCGAATGAATCAGCTGTAAAACCAATAATGCGAGTATAGTAATTGTTCTTTTCATAGACTATTCGTATTAAAAGAATCTTGGTGATTTTAGTCCTTTTTTGCGTGAAACCAGTTCAAAACGAAGCATAATTTCGTGCGTACCGCTATTGTAATTCTGCAAAGCGGTTGTAGTATAATCGTAAGCGTAACCTGCCATAATCATTGGCGTGATCTGTATTCCGACCAAACCGCTCACAGAATCTGATGTACGATAGGAAACTCCAAGTGTAAGAGCGTTATTGAACATAAAATTGGCAGATATATCGGCAATCATTGGAGCGCCAGCCACATATTTTAGGAAAAGAGCAGGTTTGAATTTGGTATGTGCCGAAAGGTCAAAAACATAACCTCCAATAAGATAAACGTGTATTCTCTGATTGACCAAATCTTCGCTGATATCATCGTAAGTATAACGTTCGCGGGTCATAAAATTCGGAATAGAAAGTCCGATATAATCTCTTTCTCCATGCCAATACAATCCAGCTCCAATAACAGGAAGGAATTTGTTGGTAATGTTTTCACGAAATTGTACATCGGGATCTTTATAACTTCCTTTAGACCAGTCGATATTGATGACACGTCCGCCTCCTTTTACTCCAAAAGATAGTTTATGATTCTCTCCAGATTTAATGGTATAAGAGAAATTGGCATCTAGATATTGCTCATCTGTTGGTCCGATTTCTTCGTTTACGATTGAAATTCCAAGACCTACATTTTTTCCGACTGGTGTATCGAGAGAAAAACTTTGAGTGTCTGGAGCGCCTTCAATACCAACCCATTGTGTTCTGTAAATTCCTGTTATAGCTAAATGTCCCAGCGAACCGGCATAAGCCGAGTTTACGGTGAGTGTGTTGTACATATACTGCGTGTATTGCGGGTCTTGCTGTGCAAAGGCTCCATATACCGAGAATAGAGTTATTATCGCGAAAACCTTTTTTATATTTTTAATCATAGCCAATTTTATTTTGGTTAATCCTATTCTTAAATTTTCTTTTTTCTGGATGGTTTTATTTGAGGTAAACCCATCCAGAGGTTTTTTTAGATCCGTCTCCTAAATCAAGGATATAGAAATAGGTGCCTTCAGGAAGCGTTTTAGCAGAACCTTCCGCTTTTCCGTCCCAAGTATTTTTATAACCTTTTTGGTAGTAAACCAAATTACCCCAGCGGTTAAAGATTTCGAGCTGATTATTTGGATACCTTTCAATACAATCAATGTAGAAGAAATCGTTTTGGCCATCGTCATTTGGTGAAAACTCATTATAGATTTTCAGACAGTTCGGCGAAACGGTCGCGCTATCCTGATTGTTTGCCGAATTGGTGTCGATCTGATCTAGTTTAACCAAATGGGCATTATTCAAATAATCATTAAAATCGACCACCTTAACGGTTAGTGTTAATGTTTGGGAAGTTCCTTTATTGATCGCTGGAATGCTCCAGATTCCTGTTTTAGAATCGTATGTTCCAGAAGTTACCGTTGAGTTTACTAATGAATATCCTTTAGGCAATACATCTTGCACTTCTACATTTGTTGCGGTTAAATTGCCTAAATTCTCTGCTGTTATGGTAAATACTACTTGGCTATCCATCGGAACATCTGTTTTATCGACTTCTTTATTGATGGCTACGTCGGTAGAAGGGATGTTGATAGATTCGGAATCTTCATCGTCTTCGCTCTGATCTCCGTTATCATTATTTGGAGTCGAATCTGGATCAAATTGATTGCTGGCAGTTACTTGAGCAATATTAACATAATCAACACTTTCCAGTCCAAGTGGGTTGGCTACAGTTGCCTCGTACGTTAGCGTAATGCCTCCGACAGGAACGGTTAAATCGACCCATTTTATAATGTCTTTGCTAAAGATACCTCCATTATTGATATTCGATATATTCTTGAATCCAAGCGGTATCAAGTCTTCAACAGCGACACCAGTAGCGGTGCTTGGGCCTTCATTGTTAAGCTGTAAGGTGAATGTGACAACTTCGTTTACATTTGCGTTTTTGTTGCTGGCTGTTTTTTCTAGACTTAAATCGGCAACGGCAACTTTGATTTGCAAACTGTCATAGTCATCTTCGGTCGTGACTCCATTATTTGGAGTCGAATTTGGATCTGGTAGGTTGCTGGCTATAACCTCGGTTATATTTGTATATTCGCCTGCTATGCCTGACGGCTTATTTACTGTTGTATAAATATCCAATGACTGATCGGTTCCGGTTGGAATATTTCCGACATTCCAAATACCTGTCACATAGTTGTATAAACCGCTCGTAGGACTACTGGTCTGATAGGTAAATCCAGGAGGCAGCAAGTCTTTTACTCTTACACCAGAGGCATCTGCAGGACCATCATTGGTTACGGTGACAGTGAAAATAACCGTTGAACCTACATCGTGAACGGCATCTTGATTAAGGGCTGTTTTCTTAATAGACAAATCTGCCATTACAATTACTGGTGTAACCGCAATGCTATCATAATCATCTTCAGTCGTAACTCCGTTACCTGGAGTACTGTCTGGATCATGCTGATCTGCAGTCATAATTTCTGCTGTATTCAAGTATTCGTCTGGAGTACCTGTTGGACTTTTTACAAAAACATTCAAAATTAAAGTATGACTATTTCCAGCAAGGATGATTCCCGGAGTCCATTCGCCCGTTACAGGATTATAAGGCCCCGATGTCGAATTATAGAAAATATAATCATATCCAGAAGGTAATACATCTTTTATGGTAACGCCTGTAGAATTGCTAGGGCCTGAGTTGGTTACTGTAATAGAGAATGAAATCTGCGATCCTACGGCAGGATTAAGTATATTATTGATTACTTTTTTCTCTATTGAAAGATCGGCTACTGCTGGAACAGGACTCAATAACACAGAACTGATGTCATCTTCTGAAGTAACTCCGTTATTTGGAGTTGAATCTGGATCCAATTCATTAGAAGCGTAAACCTCTGCAATGTTTTGATAGTCTCCGGTTGTATTGACTTTGACACCTATTTGTAAAGACTCTGAAGCTCCACTTGGTATAGTGCCAATATCCCAAATTCCAGTTGTATTATAATATTGTCCAGATGTAGAACTGTATACCACATATTCGTAACCGCTTGGCAGCATATCGAGTACTTTTACCCCAGTAGCATCTTGTGGACCGCTGTTGGTCACGGTTACTTGGAATGTAATTGTTGCTCCAAATATTGGGCTTAAATTTCCACCAATTACAGCTTTTACAAGAGATAAATCTGCCATTGGAGGAACAGGAACAGTTGCAATTTCTGCATAATCATTTTCAGTAGTAACTCCGTTGTTTGGAGTTGAATTTGGATCTGGAAGGCTGCTTGCAGTAACTTCGGCCGTATTTAAATAATTGCCAGTTGCATTTACAATAGCGGTTAACTGTAATGTCTGAGAATCTCCATTAACTAAAGAACCAATATTCCATTTTCCTGTGGTGCTGTTGTATGTTCCTTTTGTTGCTGTAAAACCGCTAAAGGTATATCCTGTAGGCAATAAGTCAGTCACTTCAACTCCAGAAGTATTCTGCGGGCCGTTATTTGAAACAATGATCTCAAAAGTTACCGATGATCCAATTAATGGAGTAGGATTATTAACTGTTTTGGTTAAAGATAAATCAGCAGATTGTCCTAACGGTGAGGTTGTAGCCGTTCCATAATCATTTTCAGTTGGATCTCCGTTTCCAGGTGTTGAATTTGGATCTGGTAAATTGCTTGCTGTTACTTCTGCAATATTTACATAATTTCCTGTTGGGTTAACAATAGCTGTTATCCTTAAAACTTGCGAATCTCCATTTAGAAATGTGCCAATTGTCCATTTTCCTGTTACAGCGTTATAGACTCCTTTTGTGGCACTATAAGTAACAAAAGTGTATCCAGTAGGCAGCAGATCGGTTATTTCAACACCAGAAGTATTCTGTGGACCATTGTTTGTTGCAATTATTTCAAAAATAACTGGCGACCCTACTAATGGAGTGGTATTGTTGACCGTTTTAGTTAAAGATAAATCTGCGGCTTGAGCATTTGGAGTGACTGTTGCCGTTGCATAATCATCTTCTGTTACAACCCCGTTATTTGGAGTCGAATCAGGGTCAGGAAGCGCACTTGCCGTTACTTCGGCAATGTTTACATAATTTCCTGCCGGATTTACTATAGCTAAAATTTGTAAAGTCTCTGATTTTCCATTGATTAAATTACCTACAGTCCATAATCCAGTCGTTGGATTATAAGTTCCTGTAGAAATCGTGAAATTAGAATAAGTGTAGCCGCTTGGAAGTAAATCGGTAACCGTTACACCCGAAGTATCTTGTGGCCCGTTATTAGTTACAATGACTTCAAAAGTAACCAAAGAACCTACTAATGGGTTGTTATTGCTTACTGTTTTGGTCAATGATAAATCTGCAGATTGTGCTGTCGGAGTAATAGTTGCTGTAGCATAATCATTTTCAGTAGGAACTCCATTATTTGGAGTAGAATTAGGGTCAGGAAGATCGGCTGCAGTTACTTCGGCAATATTAAGATAATCACCAGTAGCATTTACTATGGCTGTAATTTGCAGTGTTTCAGATTCTCCATTGGCTAAATTACCAACTGTCCAAAGACCTGTTGATGGATTATAGGTTCCTCTAGAAAGTGTGAAACCGCTATATGTATACCCTGAAGGCAACAAGTCGGTTATTTGAACTCCCGTATTATCCTGTGGTCCATTATTGGTAACAACAACCGCAAAAGTTACTGGTGAGCCGGCTAGAGGCGTAGTATTGTTTACTGTTTTGGTTATTGATAAATCAGATGATTGCGTTACAGGTGTTGTTGATACTTCTGCATAATCATCTTCTGTCGTTACTCCATTATTTGGAGTTGAATCAGGATCTGGCTGATTACTTGCTGTAATTTCGGAAGTATTTGTGTAATTTCCTACAGTATTTACTATCGCTGTTATTTGTAAAGTATGAGTCACACCGATGGCGACATTTCCAACAGTCCATACACCTGTTGCCGAATTATAGCTTCCAGCAGTTGCACTATAAGACGTATAAGTATAACCAGAAGGCAGTAAATCGGTAACAGCAACGCCATCTGCGGCTTGAGGCCCTGCATTGCTTACTTGGAGGCTAAAAGTTATTTGAGAGCCTACAAGTGGAGTAGTGTTGTCTACTGTTTTAGTTAATGATAAATCGGCCGATGCTGGTACAGGAACTGTTGTCGCTTCTGCATAGTCATCCTCTGTTGTAACACCATTATTTGGAGTAGAATCAGGATCTGGCTGACTACTGGCTGTAATTTCTGCACTATTGGTATAATTTCCAGAAGCGTTTACTATAGCTGTTATTTGTAAAGTATAAGAATCTGAAATAGGCATATTTCCAACTGTCCAAAGACCCGTTGCTGGATTATAGCTTCCTGTCGTTGCGCTATACGATACATAAGTATATCCAGAAGGCAGTAAATCGGTAACAGTAACTCCATTTGCTTCCTGCGGACCAGAATTTGTTACTTGAATACTAAAGGTTACTTGTGAACCAACAGGCGGTGTAGCATTACTAACAGTTTTAGTTAGTGATAAATCTGCTGATGTTGGAATAGGAACTGTTGTAGCTTCTGCATAATCGTCTTCTGTTGTAACTCCGTTATTTGGAGTAGAATCAGGATCAGGAAGACTAGCGGCAGTTATTTCGGCTTTGTTTAAATAATCGCCGCTTGGGTTTACTTTTGCCACAATTTGCAGTGTTTCTGCATCACCAGCTACTAAATTACCCACAGTCCATATTCCTGTAGCGGTGTCATAAGTTCCTGTAGAAACGGTAAATCCTGTAAAAGTATAACCAGACGGAAGAACATCTGTAACTTGTATGCCAAAATTATCCTGTGGGCCATTATTGGTTACTACTACTTCAAAAGTAACCAGAGAACCCACTAACGGTGTAGTATTATTAACAGTTTTAGCCAAAGATAAATCTGAAGACTGCTGAATAGGAGTAGTTGTAGCTGTTCCGTAATCGTCTTCTGTTGGCACTCCATTATTTGGTGTTGAGTCAGGATCTGGAGTATCACTATTGGTAACCTCTGCAATATTGGTATAATCTCCTGTTGCGTTGACTATTGCGTTAATTTGTAATGTTTCAGACTCACTGCTTTCTAATATGTCCAGAGTCCATAAACCAGTTGTACTGTCATAAGTTCCACTTGTGGCGTTAAAAGTAGCAAAAGTATATCCAGAAGGCAGTAAATCGGTTACTTGAACTTG
>NZ_DHEI01000071.1:6704-23968 GCF_002399805.1 Flavobacterium sp. UBA4854 | reverse complement strand
GGGGTAGCATTGCTTACTGTTTTTGTTAATGAAAGATCTGCAGATGGAGGTATAGGAGTTAATACCACATTATCTTCATCATCTTCGCTTTGATCACCATCGTCATTATTTGGCGTACTGTCAGGATCAGGAAGATCACTGGCAGTAACCTGTGTTATGTTTTTGTAATCTCCTGTTGGCAATACTTTTGCATCAAGAATAAGTGATTCAGTAACACCAGTATCAACTGTACCAACATTCCATATTCCAGTAGTACTGTCGTATGTTCCGGCAGACGAACTATAATTTACGTATTGAAAGCCAGAAGGCAATAAATCTGTTACTTGCACTCCAGTTGCATTATTTGGACCGTCATTTGTTATTTTAAGTTCAAATGAAACTTGACTTCCAACCACAGGACTTGTATTACCCGTAACTACATTTTTGGTTAAAGATAAGTCGGCAGAAGGGCCAATAAAAGTAATTTCGGCATCGTCTTGATCGTCTTCAGAAGCGACATTATTGTTTGGTACGCTATCTGGATCAGGTAAATCGCTGGTTATGACTTGAGCAACATTCAGATAATTACCTAAAGGATTAACAATTGCATTAAAAGTAAGATTGATATTTGAGTTTGCAGGCAATACTAGATTTCTCCATTCAAGTGTAGCAGTGGCTACTTGATAGGTGCCTCCAGCAGATACTGATCCGGGAATAAGTGTATAACCAACTGGAATAACGTCTTTTACGCCAACACCAGTAGCATTTCCAGGACCTTTGTTCACTACGTTAATCGTAAAGCTTACTTGGTCACCGGCTGAGGCCGAAGTTGGCGTTACAGATTTAGTTAGTTCCAAATCAGCTTGTTTTAGGGAAACCGAAGCTGTTGATATATCATCTTCTGGCAATCCATTTCCTGGAGTACTGTCTGGATCAAATTGATGCGCGGTCTGAATTTCTGCCGTATTAAAGTAATCATTCATTGATGTGATGACATTTACCTTTGCTGTAATTTGCAAGGCAAGCGAGTTTCCATTATTCAGATTACCAACATTCCAAATTCCTGTACTATTGTTATATTTTCCGCCTCCATTGTCGCTCACATATGTATAACCTGGTGGCAGATGGTCCGAAACCGTAATTCCAGTTGCGTTATTAGGTCCGCTGTTTGTAACTCTAATTGTAAACACAACATTATCATTTATGCTCACGGTTGCTGGCGAAACTGTTTTGAGTAATGATAAATCGGCTACATCTAGAACTACTGTTGCGCTATCCTGATCATCTTCTGAAGGATTTTGGTTGTTTGGCGTACTGTCGGGATCAAATTGGTCTGATGCGACAACTTCTGCGGTATTCACATAAGATCCACCACCCAAAATAGTAGCTTTAAATGATAAATTTAAGATACTGCCACTCGGAATCGTCATACCGCTCCAAGTAATTGTATTGTCTCCAACATTGTATACTCCTCCCGAAGTAACCGTTCCGGCTACCAGTGCAAAGCCCATTGGAATAAAGTCACGAACTGCGACATTAGTGGCTGTTGCAGATCCGCCAAGTGCGTTATTATTAAAGACATTTATATTGAAAGTAACAACATCGCCAACACTTCCTGTTGTTGGTGTTACTGTTTTAGTTAATTCAAGATCAGCAATTGATAGAATGGTCAGGTTCATAGTATCTGATGAAACAGCACAATTACCATTGCTTACAGTCCATTGTAAAGTATATATTCCAGGAATAGTTCCAGTTACGGCTGTAGTAGGCGAGGTTGAATCCATAAAACCTACTGTGCTTGGTCCTGAGACTTGAGTCCATTCACCTGTACCAACTGTAGGAGTTGTGGCATTTAAGTTTACAGGCGAGAATTGAGGAATTATTTGATTTGGTCCTGCATTAGCAGTTGACGGATTCTCATAAATGGTAACCAAAACCGTATCTTCAGAAGTACAGCCGTTTACATTTACGGTTGTGGTTTTCCAGCGGAATTGGTAAGTACCAGGAACAAGTCCGAGCATTAAAGAATTAGGAAGGTCTGGTGCAGCAATATTGGCAGTATTAGGTCCTGAATCTTGGGTCCATTCACCAACACTAGAAGTTACAGGCGTGGCGGCCATAGTAGCAGTGGTAACAGCACACAATTCCTGATCTGGGCCTGCTTCGGCAATAGATGGCGGTACATCATTGAATGTTATGGAAACTTGGTCTGAAGTTGGCTGACATAATGATGGATTGGTAAAAGGGCCGTTTGTAACTGTCCAAGTTAAGACATAAGTACCTAAAACATTAATATTGGATAATGTAGTAACTGGACTGTTTGGGTTGTCAATTACAGCAGCTCCTCCCGGAGGCTGAGAAGCAAATGTCCATGTACCAATACCTACTGTTGGTGGTACAGCCGCAGTTTTGTAAGTGGTCTGACAAGCCACTGTGTCGTCAGGCCCAGCATTTGCAACACTTGGAGGCGCATTCATAACGATTCTTACAATATCAGACAATGTTCTGCAAGAAGGACTTTCAAAAACCCATTCCAAAATATATAAACCCGGCACTGTTAAGCCTGTAACTGTCGTTAATGGAGCAGTAGGAGTCGTTATTACAGCTACACTTCCAGCGGGCTGAGAGGCAAAACGCCATTCGAAAGTAGTAACATCTGGCGGAGGTACATTTCCTTGTAAGGTTGCAGTTCCGTTAACATCAGAAATACATAATGTTTGATCTGGACCTGCATTTGGGGGTACACTTGCTCCGCTAAATATTTCAACATTTACAGAATCAGAAGATCCTGGACATGAAGATCCATTAGGGAAAGTCGCACTAGAAGTGGTGTAGGTAAAAACGTAGCTAGTTCCCGGAACAACTGTAGCATTTGCAATATAACTGTTAGGCGGAGATTGGGATATATGAACATCTGCTATATTTCCAGAAGTGCTAGTAAGTGACCAGATTCCAGTTGAATTTTTATTTCCTGTAAGCTGAATGCTAGTAACATCGCAATAAGTTTGATCAGGTCCTGCATCTGCTGCTGGAGTAACCACTACAACCATATCATCAAAAGTTCCTTGGCATAAGAAAATGCTTTTTGCAGTTATGGTCCATCTAAAAGTATAAGTTCCCGCTACAAGTCCATTGATTACAGTGTTTGGATTAGTAGGGTCAACAATATTGGGCTGGTTTGGTGCGCCAGTTAATACAGACCATTGTCCAGTTTCAAAAAAACTGTCGTAAGTACTTCCAGCCATTGTCACGCTTGTGTTAGCACAAATATTTTGATCTGGTCCCGCAATAGCTTGGTGAGGCGGAATACCGATTGTTAAGTTGACGTCGTCGAATGCCTGACCGCACACTTCGGCTTCTATTGTCCATCTAAAAATATAATAACCACTATAGGTAAAAGTAAAAACTGCGTTTGGGTTATGAATATCGCTTATGGTATAGCTTCCTACACCAGAAATCCTTGTCCAGGTTCCAATTCCTCCTGCACTTGCTGTTGCGGCCATTGTTACTGTATTACCACAGATTTCCTGATCAGGACCTGCATTTGTAGCCGGTGGAGTGTCTGCTATAGTAACTTTGACATCACTTTTGTTAGGAAGACAAATTCGTAATCTGTTTTCTATTGACCAAGTAAATGTGTATGTTCCACTAGTAACTACTGTAACTGAAGTGTTTGGGTCAGTTGGACTTGCTATAATTACTCCATTAGACGGTTCAACGGTCCATGTTCCAAAATCTTGGGGATTGGGTGTATTTCCGCTGAGATTGAATGTGGTTGTGCCATTAGGATAACAGGCATCGGGACCAGCGTCTGAATTTGTCGGAGCTGTACTGTTATTTGTGATAATCTGTACAGTATCAGAAATTGCCGCGCTACAAGATGGTCCAGGATTTAAATATGAGATTGTCCACTGAAGTTCGTAAAGAGAAGCAGCAGCAGTAAAACCAGACGCAATCGCATTAGGATTATTGACGTTGGAGAAAACAATTGTGCTAGGTCCCGAAACTTGACTCCAAGATCCAATTTCGCCACTTTGTGCTGGTGTTGCAACCAGAGGCACTTGTGAATTCATACAAACTACTTCATCTGGTCCAGCATTTGGAGTACTCAATGAAGTTTCTGATATATGAATTGTTACAGAAGAAACTGAAAATCCGCAAGTTGCACCGCCTCCTTTAGTTATATACTGAAACACATAGCTACCAGGGATAAGTCCTGTAACCTGAGTATCTATGGCAAAATTATCTGCAATCACCGCCTGATTTGGTCCGCTAAGCTGACTCCAAAAATGCATGCCTTCGCCTGTTACAACTCCAGAAAGTATTGTACTGGTGTCACCGCAAGGCAAGTTTACATCAGATCCTGCATTGGATGGAGTAGGATCGCCAGAAGCAAGAATATTTAGAGTGTCAAAACCATAATCACAGCCAGCAAGAATTGATCCGTTTTGGCTTCTAATAAATTCGACAGTATATTCTCCAGGTTCAGTAAGCGTTAAAGTCAAAGAATTTCCAGCATCTTGCAATGCAGTAGGGAAAGGCGCAAGAGGAGAAGTGTCTGGTCCTGTCACAATTCGATATTGATTTACTCCAGTTCCTGTTACAGTAAGTGGAATAGTAAATACAGTTGCATTACAGCTTCCAACCATATCATCGCCATTATTGGCCACAATAGTTCTTGTAGCTCCGTTATATTCTACATGGTAGTCTTTAGTAAAAACACAACCTGTATTGTTATTGGTAAGTGTATATCTAAATGTATATGGATCACCAGCATCAGATATATTTGTAACTAATGTGGTAGGGTTTGTTGGCGAAACAATCACAGCGCCAGGATCTCCAGCTATTTGTGTCCATTGAACAGTCTCACCGGCATATAAAGGAGTTTGTGCTA
Organism: Flavobacterium sp. UBA4854; assembly: GCF_002399805.1. Taxonomy (NCBI): domain Bacteria; kingdom Pseudomonadati; phylum Bacteroidota; class Flavobacteriia; order Flavobacteriales; family Flavobacteriaceae; genus Flavobacterium; species Flavobacterium sp. UBA4854. The sequence continues at coordinate 19,095 of NZ_DHEI01000071.1, read as the reverse complement.
CTAAAGTTACTTGATTAATATTGTTGTCGCAAAAGAAAATATTTTCATCGCCACCAGGAAGAGTCGTAACATCTTGTGTCGCGGCAGGAACATTAATTACAACTGTATCATTACCAGAAGCACAAGGACCAGTTACAGTCCATCTAAAAGTATAAGTTCCCTGTACAAGATTTGAAACTCCTGTATTATTAGCGCTAGGATTGGCAATTGTTGGCGTATTTGGACCACTTACAAAAGTCCATTGCCCATTTTGTCCATTAAGTCCGCAACCTCCATAAGTTGCATTAAGATTGGTGCTTTGTGTTGTAGTATAACAATTGCTAAGCGTTTGATCTGGTCCAGCCGAAACGGGTTTAACACCGCCATAATTGGTTACAGTTATTTGCGAAGTAGTTCTACAGCGCTGGCCTGGAGCATATTCAGGACCTTCAATAACCCATTGAAGCGTTGTAACACCGCAACTCGTAGAAGGCAAAGTTATAGTTGAGGTTGGCAGATTCGGAAAATTAATTACTACCCCGGCATTGTTAGCTCCGACGATTTCCCAATGACCAGTTTCTCCTGTATTTTGAGGGGCATTTGCCGTAATAGATAAATTTCCAGAACTATTTGGACAGCTTGTTATGTTGCTTCCTGCAATTGCAGTAGTAATAGGTTTAACATTTACAACTTTATCCTGATAAGCTGTAATTCCGTCTGAACAGGTTGCGCTATATCTAAAAATATAGGTATTTCCTCCTGTGTAGCCAGAAACGGTTGTGCTTGGGCTTGTTGGTGAATTAATAGTTACTGCTGGACCAGAGATTTGAGTCCATTTGACTGTGCCAATAATAGGACTAGGATTGTTTCCAGTTAAAACCATTGCATCGGTTGCGCAAATGGTTATATTCAATACTCCGGCGTTTACAGTACAGTTTTGTGCATTTGTTTGAAAAGTGAGAAAAATTAACAATGCAGCAAAAGCTAGTTTTTTTGATAAAGTGCAGATTCTCCAAGAAAAATAAAATTGTGCCATAAGCAATCAGGAATAGAAAGGAGGCAAATTAATGTTTAACCGCCTTAAATTAATAAATTGATTTTGAGCATTAATTAGTTAAGATTTTTGAATATATCTGGGGATACTCAAATTTAAAGAAAGATAGCCTTGAAATTTTTTTTTCGATGTTGCATATTATAAAATGAAACAAGAAAACAGAGGATGAAACAATAAAAAAGCCCTAAATCTTAGACTTAGGGCTTTTTAAATAATTTTTTAAAACTAGAAAGCTTCGCCGATTCTGAAATAAATTCCCCAATCTCCTTTTCCGACTGCACCATCTAAACCAACATTAAATTTTGATTTTTTGAACGGATTGTATCGATAACCAACACCGCCTCCAGGATACATTTTCCAATCAAAGCTTGGAGTATCAGAACCATAAATAGTGGCGATACCAAAAAAGCCAACCAATCCCATTTTCTTTCCAAAGTTGTATCGGTATTCGCCTTGAATATCCATTAATCCTGCTCCTCTATATTTTCCTTCAGAATAACCGCGAATATCCGTTCCTCCAATAGTGCTTTGCTGTTCAAATGCAACATTTCCAAGTCCGAATTTTCCAAAAACACGAGCTGCAATAACATCTTTATTATCTCTAGTTGGAATATATCTATTGGCTTGAAAGGATATTCGATTTGATGCCAGTTCGTTATCTAAAAATTTTGGATACGTAGACCAATCCAGTTTAATTTTGTATCCTATCGTTGGATAATAAACGGCATCTCTAGTGTCAAATAATAAGTTTACAACTAAAGCATTACTATGTGAAACCGACGAAGGAGAAACATTATCCTCGTATACTGTATTGTAGTGTGCATAAGTATAAGAAAGTCCGCCATAAAACTTCCCGACAATTTTGCGCTGGCCGCCCAAACTAAAAATAGTTGTTTTGGTTCCGTAATCGTAAAAATCAGGCTGATCTATATCATCAATATAAAATTGAGAATTTTGATTTCCTGTAAAAAAGAAAAACTTCAAACGCCATTTGTCCTCATTCAAGTACCATTTATTAAAGAGAGCCAAAACATAAGATTTATTGGTCGTATAAATAGCCGACATTCCAGATAATGATTTAGGAGAAATAGTATCATTATGATTGACTTTGTACATTGCCATTGGAATAACCCCAAACATAAAATCAAGATTTCTATTGTAGCTCAAATAAGGCATTACTCTAAGTTCGATTTTCTTCTCTTTTGCTTTTTTTGGAACAGAATCGGTTATTTTTTGTCCGAAAGAAGAAGAAATAAAACAAGTAAAAAAGAGTAGGAGTAGAAAATGCCTCATGGTCTAAATTTGTTTAGTGAAACTTATATTAGATGTATAAATAAGTAAATAACACTTTTCGGGTACTTGTAAATTTAATTAAAAAATGTAAGTGATTGAAATAAAATAAATTAGGATTTGGTGGTTTGATTAAATATAGAAGCCAGTTTTTCTAGAGCATCTTTAGCATGAAGTTTTTCACCGTTTTTCAAAGTATTTTCTAAAGCCTTTGCTGCTCTTTCGAGCATTCGTTTTTCAAAATGAGAAATCGCCGTTTTTAAATCAGAAAACTGATTATTAGTTAAGAGATCAGCCAATTCAACAGCATCGAGCATGGCCAAATTAGCACCTTTTCCAGCAAAAGGAGGCATTCTATGTGCTGCATCGCCTATAATAGTTACATTTTCTTTCGTTTCCCAAGACTGATTCTGAGAAAAATAATATTGCGGACGAGGTATGAAATACAATTCTTCACTCATAAAAAGTTCATGCCAATCAGAACTCCAATCTTGATAAATTTCTTTAAACCATTCAAAAATTTTCTGATTGTCTTTAAAATCTAGATCATTTTCTGAAATCCAATTTTCAAGAATTTTACTGCTGAGCAGAAACATTAAAGAACCGTCTCCTTTTGTTCCGTACATAATGGTTTGTTCGTTTCCTAAAGCCAGAACCTTTCCACCTTTTGAAAACTCAAAAAGATTAGGCGCATTTTTCTTGGCATTATAAATTGTTCCTTCAATCATTGTAATTCCAGAATAAATAGGTTTAAGTGTGCTTACATAAGGACGAATTTTAGAATTTGCCCCATCTGCACCAATTACCAAATCGGCATAAGTGTTTATTCCATTTTTAAAGAACAGTCTCCAGCCATTATTTTCTTTTTCCATAGAAAGAAATTGACTATCCCAAACCATAGTTTCAGGCTTAAGCGAATGCAATAAAATGGCTCGAAGCTCTGAGCGGTCTATTTCTGGACGAGGTTTTGAAATATCCTGAAGCGAATCCTTATTAGGGTCTGTAATTTCTTTAGAAGAAGTTTTAGTAATAGAATGCTCGTCAAACTTTAATTCTAAATTTTGATTCACAATGCGGGCTTTACTGGCATTTGGACGAATATTTTTATAGAATTCATCTAATAAACCTCCTTTTTCCATACCTATTAAACCTGAATCGTCATGCAAATCTAAAGGAGAACCTTGTACACGAACTTTTGAGTTGAGGTCTCTTTCGTATACTTTTACATTTATATTCTGTAGTTGTAAAAGACGGGCCAAGAGTAATCCGCCCATTCCGCCGCCAACAATGGCAACGTGTTTATTTTCTAGTAACATAGTTTTGTATTTAAAATCTATGTTGCAAAATTATTGTGATGAAAGAGCCGATAATAGTATAAATCGGTCGTTTTTGTTTTGAAATAATTCTTTTGGAAGCGAACCCGAAATTTTCTTGATCTCTTTAATAAAATGCGTCTGATCGGAAAAATTCTCTTCTGGAAAAAGTTTACCTTTTGCAATATGTTCCAATGAAGCACGAAAACGAAGTATGGAACAATATCCTTTTAATGAAATTCCAAAATACTGATTGAAATACCTATTAATCTGACGGCTGCTCCAGTTAGATTGTTCTGATAATTCTTTTACAGTCATTGCACCATGAGTTTCATAAACAAGACCAAATAGTTTTTGCTTTCGAGTATCGACTTCCTTTATTAATAAGGAGTCGATTTTTGAAGCAGCTTTTTCGCAGAACAATTCAAAATTTTCCAAATCATGCTCTTCAAAATCCCAAAAGCCAGATTCGAGTATTTTTCCTGAATTTAAAAGAGATGCAATACTTTCGTGAAAAACATATTCAGCAGCAAGAAGTTTAAAGCTAATAACAAACGTTAAGCTTTTAGCTGGAATTATTCCTTTTTCATACTGTTGAGTTCCTAAACCCAGAAGCCTGATTTGAAAAGGATTTTCAGCTGTTTTTATAAACGATAAATCAATTCGTCCGTCTGGAAGACCAATTGTTTCCAGTTTTTCATCCGATTTATTTTCCATACACCAAAAACTATCCACAAAATCTGAAAGGTTTTTGTTGGGTTTGATGTATTGATAGGATAAATCGTGATGCATTTGATCAAATTTTAAAGTGAAATTAAACAAAATGTACTTTATTTCTATTAAAAGTATCGCTCATAGAAAGCTTATAAGAGACTTTGTAATTCGATAAAAAGTGTGATAAAAAACTTAACATTGGGTAAGTTGTTGTTTTTTAGTATCTTAGATGGTGTTTTTTCTTGCGATGAAAAACTTAACATTGGCGAATGTCTTTTTCAATCTATCTTTGTTTATTATTTTTTGATGTTAATTTAATGATTTAATAACATTAAAAATTAGTTTAATTCAAAATAAATTTAATCAATTTCTTAAAATTAACAGAATAATGGCAAAAGAAATACTTGTTGATGAAATCAATCAGGAGGCAGAAGCTGTTTCGGTTATCTCAAATGACGAAATCGAGCAAAAAGAGACTCCAGTTCTAGAATCTGCTGAAACTCCAGAAGTAAAACCAAAACCTAAAAGAGCTCCAAAAAAAGCAGCGGAAAAAGAGGATAATACGGTAGAGGAAGCAGTGCAAGAATCAACACAAATAGAAGAAATTTCATCTGAGGCTGAAGAAGAAACATCTGAAGAAAACGAAAATCAGCCAAAATCTAAAAAGAGTAAAAAAATGAAAGAAAAAGAAAAGGAAAAAGAGAAAAAAGAGAAAAAGAAAAAAGCTGTTGCTAAGAAAAAAGAAAAAGCAAAAGACAAAAAGAAAGAGAAAGCTAAAAAAGCAAAACTAAAAGCTAAAGCTAAAAAGAAAGCAAAAGCGAAAAAAGCTAAGGATAAAGCAAAAGCAAAAAAAATCGCTAAAAACAAAGCGAAAAGATCTAAAGCTAAAAAGAATAAGAAGAAATAATAATTGTGAATAGTGAATGGTTAATTGTAAATTTTTCCAAAGCAATATAACAATAAAATTATAAAGCCACAGATTACAGGATTAGCACTGATTTAAAATCATTTTAATCTTGTAATCTGTGGCTTTTTTATTCAAAAGTTTTTTCATCTCACATCTCACATCTCACATTTCACATCTCACATTTCATATCTCACCATCATTCAGTTTTTGCTTTTTTTTTCTGCATGGCAAGTTTATCTATTTTCTGAAGAAATTCGGGGTCAAATTCAGAGTAAGCTCTTAATCGGTATTTTTCGTCTCTAATTTTCATTACCAAACGAATTTTTTGCACCATCAACCAAATAGGTTCATATCTTTTGTGTCCTAGTAAATATTGAATTTTAAGTATTGACATTCTTCTATGCGAAAGAGTCATTAATTCAATGCAGATCATCCAATACCGAATTGGAAGATTAGAATTTTCCATTACAGTTCCAGATCGAAGACTTGTACGGCTTCCGCATTTACGGCATTGAAATTTTAAATCATTCTGTCTGAAAGAATGCTCATCATGTCCACATTTTCTGCATAAAAGCCCATTCTCCAAACGTTTGTTTTTGAGCTCTTCAATACAGGTTGCCTCATCAGAATATTTTTCAAAATAAGCGCGTAATTCCATTTATACAATTCCTCATTTGTTTTTCGAAATATAGAATATTTTGAAGAAACGAAGGACAAACTGCAATAAAAAATAAAAAGGAATACTTCAAGCATGAAATATTCCTTTTATTGTGGGGGGGCAAATGGTGTTATAATTTAGCTACAATTTCTTTTTTGTACTTATTAAGGATAGATTTTGTCATACCTAAATTAGCTTTTGTAGAATCTACCGCTAGGTAAATAAAATATTCCTGATTATCAGAAACATCAATAATGTGAATTTGAGAACTTAATGTAATCATGATATTGTCAATAACCTGACCATTTAAATTCAATGCTTTAATAGCGCTCATTTTTGCTTTAACTACCTCAAGGTTGTAAGCCGATGCCAATTCTGGATCAAAATCTGCAACTGCAGACTGTGAATAGTATGACATGCCGCTAGCGATTTCAGCAACAGATACTGCGATGAAACCTGGGACGTTTTTTTTTAGGTCTTCCCCAAATTGCGTTAAGAAATCAGACATAGTTCTTAGAATTTAATTAGAATGAATTGTTTTGGATATAAGCAAAATTAGCTATACAATATTATTTAATTATCCGTAATGCGTACCTATTTTTTGCAAATAATAAAAAAATAACACAGCTTTAATAAATTCAAGTTTTCATTTCGTTTATTCGAATCTTGTTTGAATTTGAAAATGAAATATTTAAAACAAAAATGCTTCTGAAAAAGCACTATTATGGTGCCATTTCAAAAGCATTTTTTAAGCAAAAATTAATTTTTTATTTAATTTCTGTGATAAAATCTTCTTGCGGAGTTCTAACTTTTTTCATGTTTACCAACCAGTCATTTTCATGATCTCTATATCCTAGAGGTAAAACCAAAACGCTTTTTAGACCAAGTTCATTTAATCCTAAAAGTTTATCTACTTCAGCAGGAATAAAACCTTCCATTGGTGTTGCATCTACTTCTTGTTCAGCAGCTGCAGCAATCGCTACACCAAACGAGATGTATGCTTGTTTTGCAGCGTGGTTAGCATGCCATTCTTGTCCAAGAGGTTCGTACATTCCCCAAAGTCTTTGTTTGTACTCATCCATTGCATTAGCAGGAATTCCTCTTTCTGCAATTGTTCTATCAAATACAGCAGAGATTCTGTCTAAGCTGTAACCATCCCAAGCAGCCCAAACCAAAACGTGAGAAGCATCTGTAACTTGGCTTTGGTCAAAACTTACCGCTCTAATTTTGTCTTTTAAATCTTTGTTTGTGATAACAAAAATCTTGTAAGGTTGCAATCCAGAAGAAGAAGGTGCAAGTTTTGCTGCTTCAAGAATATAATCTACTTTTTCTTGCGGAACTGCTTGTCCGTTCATTTTTTTTGTAGCATAACGCCACTTTAGTGCATCTATTAAGGCCATTTTTCTTTATAAATTAAAAATTGTATTCAAATGTAAACACTTTAAGTGTATTTTTGTCATCCAATTACCAAAAGTAACTGTAACATCGAGGTAACTTAACAATACAACATGCTGAAAGAACCAGAACACGATCAGAAAAAATGCGCACAGCACATTATGGCAGTGCATGATGCAATGTATATTTTAAACGGAAGATGGAAAATCTCTATCATTGCATCACTTTGCTTTAATAGGCTAAGATTTACCGATTTATTAAAGGAGGTTGAAGGAATTTTTGGAAAAATGTTAAGCCGAGAATTGAAAAATCTAGAAGAAAACCAGTTAGTTACAAGAACTGTTTTAAATACGCAACCTATAACTGTTGAATATGAGCTGACAGAATATGGGCATACATTAAAAGAAGTAATCGATTCTCTTGCAAAATGGGGACACAATCACAGAAAAAAGATTACAGGCAAAGAATAATCTAGCTTTTAAGTTCTGAAATTCTCTGAAAAAAACCTTGCGTTGCTAACTTTTGCTCTGCTTCTTCAATAGCTTTCAAAAGATTGTTCTGATTATCTGCAATTTCGTTTAAAGCATTTTTCATTATCATCCACACTGGCTGCATTTTTAATACAAGCTCTTTTCCTTTGGCAGTAAGAACAATCAATCTTTTGCGTTCGTCCAATTTGTCTTTTTTCGAACTAATGATTTTTTGCTTTTCTAATTCCTTCAATAAACTTATAGTTGACGGATGGCTATAACCAATTTCACTTGCAATTTCGACAACACTCAGCATTTCTTTGATATGGAGCGTGTAAATTACAGGAAACCATTTTGGTTCAAAATCTATGTCGAAAGATTTATAGACTAATGCACCGTCTTTGCGAAGTTGTTCGCTCAGACGTTGCAACCGCGTTGATATGGCTAATATTCCAATTTCGTCAATTATATTCATTTCTATTGATTTAGTTTTAAATGACAAAATACATTGTCGGGCCTCATTAACGGAAAATCTGTTGGGAGCGTTTCTTTTGGTATCGTTACAAAATTATTTTTTTCATAAAAACGTAAAGCAGCTTGTAACAGTGTAACCGTTCCTAAATATAAGTCTTTAATTCCTTTTTCTTTGCTATAAGCAATTAGTTGTTCTAATAATTGTTGGGCGATTTGAAATTCTTTTCCTCGATATTCTTTTTTTACGAACATTTTTCTGATGGCTCCAGCTTCAGAATTGAATTTTACCAAAGCGATTGTGCCTACTAATTTTTCTTCTATAAAAGCGCCAAGAAAAATTCCGCCTGGTTTATAATAGAAATTCTCAATATCCAATAAATCTGGCTGATCTTCTAGAGTAACAGGAACATTAAATTCTTTTTGCTGAATGTTTAAAATCAAATCTACGATTTCATTTTCGTACTTATTTTGTATAGGCTGGATTTGCATTTATCTTGTAAATTAAATATAGGTACAAAACTACGTAGTTAACTACATATATACAACAAAAAAACTGCTGAGATCAGCAGTTTTAAATGTTTTTTATGATTTCAAACGATTTCTGTTAGAAAGATTTTACTCTTTAACCAAGACAATAACTGCTTTGTATCCCGTTCCAACATTCCATTCACTTGACGAAATAACCTGACCTTTATCGTCATAAACTTTAAATTCAGCTGTATTTGGAGAGGCAAAACCTTCGTTTAATGCTTCAATGTCAATTTTGTTGATTCCTTTTACCAAGTTTATTTTTACGCTTTTAAAGTCGCCAGTTAAAAATACTTCGGGTTCGATTACTTTGTCGTTTAAATATACTTTTACTTTATCGCCGTCTACAAAAGCTGCATCGCGATACATAATAGTTGATGTAACCGCTGTAGTGTTGAAATTGCCTAAAAATTGATTTCTTCTATAAAAAATGCCTTCAACATTAGCCTCTGGTTTGTATAGATTTTGATCTTTAAACAATTCGTCTGGATTAACTTGTAACGGCGCAGGTTTCTCAATAGGAGCAGGCGCGTTTTCTTTTGGCGCTGCTTCTTTAGGAGGAACAACTTCTTTTTTTGTGGCGTCTTTTGCCGGAATAGGCTTGAATTTATTATCAATTTCCTGTGCAAAACTGTGCAGTGAAAAAGAAATAAAGGCAATTATAAAAAATATTTTTTTCATCTTTTGTATATATTAATCTTGAAGGGTTGATGTAAAGATTAGATGCATCGTAATCTTTTATATAAACATTTTATAGAACTAATTATTGCCCAATAAGATGCAATTTTTCTAAAAATTAACTTTATATTTTATAAAAACAGGTTTCGGCTGAAGCAGTTTTTAAATGCAATTTTAGGTTTTTAAAATTTTGATTATCAATGTTGTATCTTTATGTTTTAATCAAATGTAATAAGATATGATTAAGTTAAGTTTAGCCTTTCTTTTTTTTGTAGTTAGTGTTTTTTCTCAAGAAAATAAAACAGACTCAGATGTTAGAAAACAAATTGAAGATTATAATGCTGCTTTTGCGGCTGCCTTATTTGAAAACAATAAGGACATGATGCTAAAATTCTATACAGATCAATCTGTGTTAATGCCAGAACATAGTAGGCAAAGAGTTGGAAAGAAGATGATTGCGGCGTTTTATGAACAATGGTTAGATCAGGCAAAAGTCAATTCTTTTCAAAAGACTATTTTAGAATTGCAGGATTTTGGAAATTATATTCTAGAAATAGGAAATTTTACTGAAAACCTGCACTTAAAAGACTTAAAACCGTACGCTTATTTAGGAAAATATATGGTTTTATGGAAAAAAACGTCTAAAAATAAAATGACTATCGCAGCAGAAATTTGGGGCGCTAATAGCTATTTTGATGATAGATTTATTCCTGAAATTGATGACACAGCCGTTCCTTTAACAAAAGAGTACACTTCGTCAGATAAATTGATTAATGAGGTAATAGAAAGAAACGGTTCTATTAAAAATTTGGTTCAGAATAGACTGGGAGCAGAGCATGCTAAAATATTCACGCCAGATGCGATGTATTTAACGTACTATACGCCAATTCTTTCTGGAGAAAAAGATATTACAGCTTATTTTACAGAGCATGAAAAACCTGGAACTTTAAAAATTGAACAAATTTCCATTCAGACTTCGGGAGTTATTGTCACAAAAAAGGCCATTGTAGAATTTGGATTTTATAATGTCGATTGGCGTGACGGAACCAACCACGGAAACGTTAAAGGAAAAAGTATAAACGTCTGGAAAAGAAACGAAAAAGGAACGTTAATGCTTTTTAGACAAATGGTAAATCATGATTAAAAACTAAAAAACCGACTTCTAACTTGCAGACGCCATAGTTGAGTTATATCTTTGCGACTGATTTTGGTCTGTTTTTTCAATTCAGAAAAAGCAGTTAAAAGGGAATCAGGTGTAAATCCTGAACAGACCCGCTACTGTAAGTTCTATACAAGTCTTTAAATAGTACTAATGCCATTGTCCCGCTTTGCAGGGTGAGAAGGCCGTTTAAAGATAGAATAAGTCAGGAGACCTGCCACGATCACATAGTTTAAAACTTTCGTGGTATGAAGTTGATGACAAGATAATGACCTGCTATTTAGGATAGTTGGCCTATTTCTATGTTTTTGTAATTACTGCATCACGCAAAGTTTATTTAATAAAATCGTGATGTGTAATTTGAAGAAAACTTTATTTTCTGTTTTTATAGTACTTGTTCCTTTTTTGCTTCATTCTCAAGCGGCGACTGATAGTTCGCGGGTTTTAAAAGAAGTTATTCTAAAAGGAAAACCATATCAGGAAGTAATTCCTGTACAAAGTCTTTCGGGCGTTCTGCTCGAAAATCTTTCCAGTCACAATGTTGCCGATGCGCTTCGCTACTTTGCAGGAACTCAAATCAAAGATTATGGCGGTGTCGGCGGACTCAAGACGGTTGATGTCCGAAACATGGGAACGCATCATGTTGGTGTTTTTTACGACGGAATTCAGCTAGGAAATGCTCAAAACGGCGTAACCGATTTAGGAAAATATTCGCTTGACGACATGGAATCATTAACGATGTATAATGGACAGAAAAGCGAAATCTTTCAGTCGGCAAAAGACTTTGCATCAGCTTCGACTATTTATTTGCGAACCAAACGCCCTGTTTTTACAGGCAATAAAAAAACAAATCTGCTGGTTCGTTACAAAACAATGTCTATCAATTATCATGATCCTTCTTTTAGATGGGAACAAAAGCTGAGCAATAAAGTCAGCATGAGCGTAAGTTCTGAATACATTAAGTCGAATGGACAATATAAATTTAGATATAAAAGAAAAAATCAGGATGGAAGTATTGCCTACGATACTACTGCTACACGATGGAACAGTGATATAGAAGCATTCCGATTTGAATCTGGACTTTATGGAAAAATAAACAAAGGAACTTGGGATGCCAAAGTCTATTATTATGATTCTGAACGCGGTGCACCAGGTGCCATTGTAGAAAATAAGTTTAAAGACGGTTTTAGACAATTTGACAAAAACTTTTTCGGACAATCTTCTCTAACAAAAGATGTTTCAGAAAAATATAAATTCCAGCTAAAGGGAAAATTTGCTTACGATTATACGCATTATATTGCTCGAGATACCACAAATGTTTTAGGAGAAACCGTAACCGAAGGCGCGCAATCTGATGATAGTTATTATCAGCAGGAAGCTTATTTTTCGGCGGTTAATATGTACAGCATTTTGCCAACTTGGGATGTCTCGCTGTCGACCGATTTCCAGTACAATAAATTAAATGCAACTAGAAGAGGCATTCAGACACAGTTTTCTTTTCCGCAGCGTTAAACCGCTTTAGTTTCTCTTGCCACTTCGTATCGATATGAAGGTTTTAAAGTTTTAGGAAATGTACTCGCAACCCGCGTCATTGAAGAAGTAAAATACAATGCCAAAGCACCCAACAAAACCGAATTTACTCCTGCTATATTTTTAGGCTACACACCATTTAAGAAATATGATTTCAATTTAAGAGCTTTTGCAAAACGAATATTCAGAATGCCAACATTCAATGATTTGTATTATACAATGGTTGGTTCAAGCACTTTGAG
>NZ_DHEI01000071.1:6187-6528 GCF_002399805.1 Flavobacterium sp. UBA4854 | reverse complement strand
GATACATTTTCTTTTCAGGCAGATGCTTATTACACCAATACAAAAGATAAAATTATTGCGGCTCCAACAGGAAATTTATTTCGCTGGATGATGACCAATATTGGGCAAGTTAAAGGAAAAGGAATCGAGACGGTCTTAAATATGTCGACTCATATTGATAAAGTAAATCTCACCGCAAACCTGACTTATACGTATTCTCAAAGTCAGGATTTTACAAAGTTTGTTGGCTTAGAAATGTCTTCTTATGGCGACCAGATTCCGTACACGCCTTGGCACAGCGGATCTGGAATTTTGAATGCGGGCTATAAATCTTGGAACTTCAACTATAGCTTTATTTATGT
>NZ_DHEI01000071.1:0-6013 GCF_002399805.1 Flavobacterium sp. UBA4854 | reverse complement strand
CACGATTTGGCCGTTCAGAAATCTTTCGCATTCAGAAATTACAAATTGAATGGAGCAATTGAAATGAATAATGCATTCAATCAGCAATATGAAGTGATTTACAATTACCCAATGCCAGGAAGAACATTCAAATTTATAATCAGTTTTGAGTTATGAAAAAGAGCATTTTAAAAATAGTATTCAGTTTAAGCATCGCCGTTTCTTTGATTTCCTGTCGAGAAGACGAAACGATATTTCTCTCTTCAGATGTTAGCGTTGCTGCACCAAGAAGTGATGGAAGCATTGAAGGCTTTTATCTTCTAAACGAAGGTAATATGGGAATGAACCGAGCGAGTTTGGATGTCTTTAATTACAGAACAGGAAACTATACTACAGATGTTTATTCAGAACGAAATCCGTCGGTTGTAAAAGAATTGGGAGATGTTGGAAACGATATTAAAATCTATGGAAATAAGGTTTATGCGGTCATCAATTGTTCGAACAAAGTTGAAGTTTTAGAAAAATGGACGGCAAAACGCATCAAAAAAATAGATATTCCAAATTGCCGTTATGTAACTTTTTACAAAGACAAAGCTTATGTGAGTTCGTATTCTGGACCTGTAGCCATAAATCCGAATGCAGAAATTGGTTTTGTTGCCGAGATTGATACGACTTCGCTAGAAATAAAAAGAAAAGTGACCGTTGGCTATCAGCCAGAGCAAATGGTGGTTCATAATGGAAAGTTGTATGTTGCCAATTCTGGAGGTTACAGAGTTCCAAATTATGATAGAACGGTTTCTGTAATTGATTTGGAAACGTTTACAGAAATTAAAAAAATAGATGTTGGAATAAATTTATACAGCATGCAAATTGACAGCCGCGGTGATATTTATGTCAGTTCACGAGGCGATTACTACAACACGCCATCTAATCTTTTTGTAATTGATACACAGACAGACGAAAAGAAAATGCAGCTAGATATTCCTGTTTCTGGAACTTGTCTGGTTGATGATTTGTTGTATTACTACAGCGTTTCTTGGAGCTATTTAACAGGAACAAACAAAGTGAGTTACGGGATTTTAGATACTAAAACTAAAAAAGTAATTACAGACCAGATTATTACCGATGGAACGGATAAAAAGATCATGATTCCGTATGGACTTCAAGTAAATCCAGAAACCAAAGAAATCTACATTACCGATGCTCAAAATTATGTAGTAACCGGTTATATCTACTGTTTTACGCCCGATGGAAAATTAAAATGGAAAACTACTGCAGGAAATATTCCCGCTCACATTGCTTTTATAACTAAAAAATAAATATAAAAAAATGAACAGAAACCTTTTTAAAATCGCTCTATTTTCAATTCTCTTTTTGGGATTTGTGGCCTGCGATAAAGACGACCGAGAGGAAGATTTGCTTCCCGCCGAAGTCCTCAAAGAATCCTATACAATTGATCGTTTTAAAGTGTTAAATATTGCAACAGCGCTTCCAAGCCGAGCAAAACTGACGTGGAGTATTAAAGATTCGATTATTTCAGAAAACACAGATTTGGATTTTATTAGTCCGTTCCAGAAAAATTATCCGCTGACTTTAAAAGTAGAGATTAGTGGAGAAGTAAAAGTCTATACTTCTTCGATTAATGTAGTAAAAGAAGCAGGAACTTACAGTAAATATATTTTTAGTGTACTTGATTTTCGTCCCGCAGTTGGCCAGTTCACAAACGGAATTCCAGAATACACAGCAGGAAATACTCAAGCCAATATGATTGCAGCTGCGAAAAAAGCAATTGTAGGTTCGAATACTTCACTGGTTTCACTAGGAGGTTTTGGTGGTTATGTAGTTTTTGGTTTCGACCATACAATTCCGAATATGGACGGTCGCGATTTCAAGATTTTAGGAAATGCTTTTTGGGGAAATGAAGCCAACGAAGCACGTTCGGGATCTTGCGAACCTGGAATTATTATGGTCGCTTATGACAAAAATAAAAATGGAAAACCAGATGATGATGAATGGTACGAAATTGCAGGAAGCGAGTACTTTAAAAATACGACAATAAAAAATTACGAGATCACTTATTTTAAGCCAGATGCTACTAAATCGCCAGTTACTGGAACTGAGTTTTGGCAATTTGATACAGAATACATTAAATGGCAAGACAATGAAGGGAAATCTGGATTTAAAGTTCAAAATGTATTTCACGATCAAAGCTATTATCCGCTTTGGATTGCAGATGCTTCTTATACTTTAAAAGGAACTAAAATAGCAGACAATTTCTATGATCAGAGTGGCGAAGGCTCGTATTGGGTTGGTAAATCGTTTGAATTTGGATATGCAGATAATGCACCAAATAATGACGAAGCATCTAATATTGATATTTCTTGGGCTGTAGATAAAAACGGAAAATATGTCAAACTTCCAGGAATTGATTTTGTAAAAGTCTACACAGCAATTAATCAGGAAGCGGGTTGGCTTGGAGAAGTTTCTACAGAAGTTTCGGGAGCCTACGACTTACATCTTAACTAACACAATATTTTAAAACCAATTAATTATGAAGAAAAACTACTTTATAATAATCTTGTTATTCTTTGCATTTCTAACCAATGCCCAAATAACAGTTCAAGGCGTTCCTAGAAATGATGCGAAATTAAAAACAGTTGCGCAAAAAAAAATAACAGCAAAAAGCGCCAATGCCACCACTTTTGACGATATCCAATTTTGGGTAGGAACAGGTGCTAATCAAGCGGCATTTGTTGTGCAATGGAACGATGGCAAGACTTCTGACGCTTTGGTCTGGGGTTTTAAATGGGATGGAACTGCAACTGGAGAAGATATGATTAAAGCTATTGCAAAGGCTGATCCCCGTTTCTTTACATTGCTTTATCAAGGAACACAATTCGGATCTGCAATTGCAGGATTTGGCTTCGATTTGAATGGAACGGGAACAAGTGGACTTTATAAGGATGGAAATAAAACTTATCCTTTGTATCCTTTTGACGGTATAGTAAATACTTCAGAATATGATTTTGATTCTTATACAGGCATCGATCCCGATGATCATTGGCAATCAGGATGGTATACAGGATATTGGTCGTATTGGGTTAAAGATTCGACAGAAAGCGATTATGGCTATTCTGGTGTAGGAGCTACTACTCGTGAATTGCAAAACGGTTCTTGGGATGTTTGGAATTTTAATCCGAATATGGAAATGTTTGATATTGCTGCAACTTTTACTCCAGTTACTCCTTATTCTAAAACAATAGATTTTACCAAAGGCTATTTTATGGTAAATGAAGATTGGTATGGACACACAAACGGATCTGTAAATTTTATTGATAATAACGGAAATATTAATTATCGCGTTTACAGCGAAGCTAATGACAACAATACTTTTGGGGCGACTACACAATATGGAACTATTTACGGAGATAAGTTTTATTTTGTTTCTAAACAGGCCCAAGATTCAGGAGATACACAATATAAGCCTGGCGGAAGGTTGGTTGTTGCTGATGCTTTAACGATGAAAAAAATTGCAGCATTTAACGATATTGGAGGAGGAGATGGTCGCTCTTTTATTGGTGTTGATGAGAAAACAGGTTACATAGGTGCTTCTAATGGTATTTTTCTTTTTGATATTGTGAATATGAAAGTAGGGGATTTGGTCAATGGAACTGGCGGAGGAAGTCAGTATGCTGGACAAATAGGCAATATGATTCGTACCTCTCAATATGTTTTTGCTGTAAAACAAAATGCTGGAATTTTTGTAATTGATCCTAAAACCAATACTATAATAAAGACCATTTCTGGAGTGTTCCATTCGATTACACAGGCTAAAGACGGAAGTGTTTGGGGAATTCAGAATCAGAAATTAATAAATATTGATCCGCTGACTTTTGATACGACTGAATATGCCATTCCAACGACTAAATATTTAGGTTCTTGGGGAGCTTGGAATGCAGGAAGTTTTACTTATAGTAATAAAGAAAATGCGTTGTATTGGAATAATAATGTAAGCAGTTTTGTTGCAGGAGCTCAAATTGTAAGATTTGATATTGACACCAAAACATTCAATGAAAATTTTGCGACACTTCCTGGGCAAACAGGAACTTACAAGCAAATTGTGTATGGTGCAGGATTACGCATTGATCCAGTTTCTGGCAACTTAATTGTAAATACAACAGAGAGCGGATTTGGAGCACATTATCAGAAAAACTGGATTCACACTTTTGATAATACTGGAAAATTAATCGACACAAAGGTCTTGAACGATTATTATTGGTTTCCATCTATGGCTGTATTTCCTGATAATGCAGAGCCGGTTGTAAGTTCGATTTTACCTTCAAAACTTTCAACGGTTAGTACAACTATTATCGATTTAAGAACGGTGGTTTCAGACGAAGACAACTTATCGGTAGCGATTGTAAAAGCGATAAAATCTAATAGTGATGAAAATATTGTTTCGGCAGAAATTAATGCTAATGAAGAATTGATATTAACGCCTAAGGAAAAAGGAACTGCGACGGTTGTGATTAGTTTTAATTCTAACGGAAAAGTAATTGAAAAATCGATTTTGGTTGATACATCGACTTTAGGAAGAGACGAATTTGCGAAAGTGCAATTGTCTATTTATCCAAATCCAGTTGCAGATTATCTAAATATCAGTACAGAAGATGAAATCGTAGATGCTGTTGTTTATGATGCGACAGGAAGAACTATCAATACAAGATTAAACAATAACCAAATCGATGTAAGTAATTTTGCCAAAGGTTTTTACATCGTTAATATTGTAACTGATAAAGCCAATTATACTCATAAATTCATTAAAAAATAAGTTTTAAAATATTTGAAGAAAACCTCTTTGCTTAGTTGTAAAGAGGTTTTTTCAATTAAAAAGATGAGTATATTTACTTTTAAAATCTTTTATTATGAAAGCATTGGTAATTGGCGCAACAGGCGCAACGGGAAAAGAATTGGTCACACTGCTTTTGGAAAGTCCTGATTATTCAGAAGTTTCAATTTTTGTGAGACGTTCAACAGGAAAAACACATTCAAAGTTGACAGAACATATAGTTGATTTTTCAGATGTAAATTCGTTTCAGGAATTAATTACGGGCGATGTTCTTTTTTCATGCTTAGGAACAACTTTAAAAGATGCAGGATCAAAAGAAAAACAATGGAAAATCGATTATGATATTCCAGCCGATTTCGCTTCTGCTGCACGAAAAAATGAAGTAAAATCTTTGGTTTTGGTTTCTTCGTATGGAGCTTCAGCCAAAAGCAGTGTATTTTATTCGATGATGAAAGGAAAGTTAGAAGATCATCTTCAAGAGCTAAATTTTTCACAATACATCATTTTTAGGCCAGGACCGCTTATTCGCGAAAATACAGATCGTCTGGGAGAAAAAATTTCGATAAAAGTGATAAAGTTTTTCAACGCCATCGGGCTTTTCAAAAACCTAAAACCAATCACTACGGCATTTCTAGCTCAAAAATTAATAAAAGCACCAAAAACGCTTCCGTCAGGAAATACAACTCTTGAGCTGAATAGGATTCTTGAGTTATGAATTATGAGTTATGAGTTATGAGATTACAGATGCTTTGCAACTTATAATTCATATCTCATAACTCATAATTTTAAAAAAAACTATTTTTTATCTTCAGAAAGAATTAAAGTAGATGGTATGTTAGCTAGCCAAGGGCTTTTATTCTCTACCAAATGTTTCCATCCATCAATAGAAATTAGCATAAGATCTTGGTGTTCTAGAAAATCTTTTTCAATAGATTGTTCTTTTCTCAAAGTTATTTGGTTTGGAGCTGCTTGTTCTATCAATCTAATTTTTTCTTTGGTATCTAGATCAGCCATAATTTTGCCTTCAATATCCAGAATTTCAATTCTCGCATTGATATTCTGAATAAACTTCTGAACATAGTTCTGAATAGAATCCCAATCTTTTAAGTTAAATAGCGGAATGAAAATCGTATTGATATCAGTTAAATCCTTGTCAATTAAAACGCCAACAGGAATATGCGATTT
>NZ_DHEI01000072.1:28312-33824 GCF_002399805.1 Flavobacterium sp. UBA4854 | reverse complement strand
GAAGTTTCTGTACCATTTGAAAAGCTCAGGTTATAATCCTGCATAACTCCAGTTTGAAAAATCTGGTCTTGCCAGTTTGTGTTAATGTTTCCAAATTCAGCAGCTCTTGCTGTTAGATCACTTCCTAAATCTTTAGCATATTGAAGATATTGTTGCGTATTTAAGACATTGTATCTTTTTGTCACTTCCTGTCCTCCAACGTAAGTGCTAAAACTTAATTGGCCTGGACCTTTTTTACCTTTTTTGGTAGTAACCATAATCACACCATTAAAAGCTTTAGAACCGTACAAAGCTGTAGTCGAAGCGTCTTTTAAAACAGAGATACTCTCAATATCATTAGGGCTTAAACCAGAAAGATTTCCAGTTAAAACTCCATCGATTACATACAAAGGAGCACTATTTCCCATTGTAGCCAGACCACGAATACTAACGGTAGGATTAGAACCTGGTGCGCCATTTACTACGGTAACCCCTGCTGCACGTCCTTGCAAAGCAGATTCAGCATTCGTAATAGGCACTGCTGCAATATCTTTTGAGCTTACTGTTGAAACTGCTCCTGTAACCTTAGTTCTCTTTTGAGTACCATAAGCTACTACAACTTCATTTAAATTTTGTGCAGATTGAATAAGAGTTACATTTATTGAGTTTCTTTCGCCCACAGTAATAGTCTGTGACACTAAGCCAACATAAGAATACGTTATTTTATCAGTAGGATTAACTCCTTTTAAAGAGTATTTACCGTCAAAATCTGTTGATGCGCTATTCTGCGTACCTTCTACATTGATGCTGGCACCTGGCAACGGAAATCCGGAAGGATCTGTAATCACGCCATGAATGGTCTTTGATTGTGCCATTATACTATGACTGCCCACGATCAGCAGTCCGATTAGTGCAATTTTGAGTTTTAAGTTCATGTTAATAGTTTTTTGTTTGGTTTAAATAGTTAATGGTTTTTTGTTTTTTTTTTAATTCAAGGTTTGGTTCATAAGCTTATTGTTTAAATCTTTTTTAATTTAAGGTTGTTTTTATCTTACAGAATATTCTTCTAATTGCGTTAATAAGGCGGAGAAATAATGAAAGCAAATATAAAAAAACAACTCAAAAAACAATCGGTTGTTTTATGTTTTATTCAAAAAAAATACATTTTAAAAACACAAAAAATATTTTTTAACTTAAAAAATTAAAAATAAACTAACACAAAGACTAGATATAAATTAAAAACAAATAATTAACTATTCATTTGTCAGATTTTTTGCAAAAAATACAATAATAAAAAATTAGCTAAAATTTATACTAACATCAATTAATATAAATAAATTACTACTAATATTAGTTAAAAAAATGTATTTTAGAAATTATCTTATACTATTTTAGTCATTAATAGAAGCAAAAATGACTAAAACAACAATCGGTTGCTTAAAAAATTGTTCGATTTTATGTTAGAAATATAGATTCTAAAAGATTTAGTTTATCAATCTGTAGTACAAAACTTTATAGTAAATATTTTCATTTAAACACAACTTTCATGAGCTCTTTTGATGCAATAGATTAGTATTTATAATGTCTTTCATTTTGTAGGAAACCTTAATTGCTCTTCATTATTATTGGGACTGCTTCCGTTGATTCATACATACAACAAAAAAAGCCAGCTTATTTATCTTAAGCTGGCTTTTTTTGGAATTGAGTAAATCTAATTTAGTTATATCGCATATTTTTTACCCTTTTAATTGGTTAATAGCATCCCGCCATTGCATGGTATTTTCATTTCAACTTCTTTACTTTTATTTACCACCAGCTTGCTGATCTTTCCATTTAGCTGATCATCATCGCTATAACAATCTACTTTAGCACCAGAATTAAACATATCTAATTTTAGCTTTATTTTCAGCAGTTTTTTTTCAGCATTAATTCCAGCAACATACCATTTTGCTCCCTTTCTTCTAGCCAGCACTACATATTTGCCAGGATAGCCATCTAAAAAACGAACTTCATCCCATACAGAAGGCACTTCCTTCATAAACTTAATAGCCCACTCGGGAGCATCATATAAATTATTTGGTGCTAAGGCAAAATGTTGCACACCGCTTTGAAAAAGTACCGAAGTCGCTAAAGCAAACACATCAGATGTCATTCTTTTTGATCCTTTACCTGCAATATTATCGCTATTATAGAATTTATTTAAAGCACTTCCTCCAAAATCCATACTTCCTACTGTGTTTCTAATAAAAGTATGCGTTGTGGCATTTAAGGCTTCACTATCACAGCTTAGTTGTCCAAAATGCAGATTTTCACTTGCCAAAACCGCTTCGCTAGATGCATAATTTGGATACATGCGTTCCCAACCTCGTGGTAAAGTACATCCGTGAAAAATAACCATAATTCCAAATTCATTGGCATCTGTCAAAATATCTTCGTACAATTTCATGGTCACCTGTTTATCTCCTCCAAAAAAATCAACTTTGATTCCTTTAATCCCAATGCTATTCATCCATGCCATCTCTTTGCGTCGGATAGTTGCATTATCCATTAAGCCCTTCGGCCCCTGCGGAGCGTCATTCCAATACCCATTTGAATTGTACCATAAATAAAGCCCCACGCCTTTCTGCGCACCGTATGCGGCTAATTCTGCAATTTTATCACGACCTATTTGCGTATCCCAAAGCGCATCAACTAAAATGGTTTCATATCCCATTGAGGCACTGAAATCGATATATTGTTTTTGTACAGGAAACGTCGTGCTGTTGTCCATCTTCATAATCCAACTCCAAGTTCCTTTTGTGTACTGGTATTCTTTAGAAGCTTCATACTTTGGCTTAACCAAATCAAACGAAACAGTAGTTTCAACTATTGGAGCCAGCGTCTCTCCAATTGTGATGGTACGCCATGGAGTTTCTCCTGTAAGTGGAATTCCAGGTGCAACTGTACCATTTCCGTTATTTTCTCCCTGCATCGGAAATCCAATTGAATATAATCCGTTCTCATGTCCAATTAATCTGCTTGCACAATAACCGCTGTCTACCCCAGTTTCAGAAATTAAAACCCATCCGTCGCTATTTACTTTAAACAGACATGGAAACGTGTAGCCATTTCCCAAACCATTTTTTCCAACAGCATCATCAAGTGCATATGAAGTTTCATAACTTGGAGCTGTTCTCGCAAATCCTGTCATTGGATCACTTTGAGGACACAGGAATGTCGTGGTTCCTTTTGGCAGTAAAAATCCTGAAGCTTCTTCTTCAACTACGCAGGAAACTGTTTCTTTCTGCGGATATATTTTATATTTAAATGCCAGATTATTATTGCTTACTCTAAAAATTACATCAAAAGCTGCCCTGCCTTCTTTTGTAAATGAAAAAATAGCTTCGTTAGCGGTATAATGAACATTGCTTTTTTTTATGTTACGCAATTGATAGGATTCGTCAATTTTATTTTGACTGCTATTTGCCTCTAAAGTCAAACCGAAACTAAAATCTCCTGCACTTGTTTTTAGACCTAATGGAGACTTCTCAATAAACGTTTTTTCATTGTATGTTACATTATACTGCGGCATTCCATTATCTGCAGAAATCGACACAACAAGTTTTCCATCAGGACTTTTTACTATTGGCTGCGCGTTAAGCTGAAAGAAACCAACAAAACATAAGAATATTATTTTTTTAAGATTCATAAACTTTTTAGATTTTTCTTTTGTGAATGATCAAACTTATTCATCTTCCAGAAATAGTATTGACCTTTAAAATATTATTTACAAAACAGTGCTAACGAGTCTGCCAATACATGTTGTGTAATGAAATAGTTATTCTTTCTTTGGTTTATACACTATTTCATTTCTGAAATCGTATCCTCAACACGGAAATAATCAAAATCAGCGAAACCACCTACAGTTTTTGAAGCGTAATTAAACAGTCCAAATCGGTAACCCATAAAATGAGGAAGTGTGTAAGGCATTTTTATAGTTTTTCCAATGCTGATCCATTTTTTCCCATCTAAACTGTAATAAAATTTTCCTTGATCTGTTTGATTTTTAAAATTGCATTCAGCTTTAAAAAACACTCTATCCTGATTTAATAAGGCACTTTCTATTTCTTTTGGATTTCCGTTCTCTGCATTTATCATAACTACTTTTTTCTTTCCATTCTCAACTTTTACACCAACTAGACCAAAATCTTTTTGCAGCAATGAAAGCCCAGCAAAATCACCTTCTTTCATATTAGAAAACTCTATCATAGTAGATCCCGAACATACAGGACCAAAAGTTCTTTGTGTCAAAATATTTTTTACCTGCGTAAAACTGCTGTCTATTTTAGATGTTCTTAATCTTAAATAACCTTTTCTTTCTTTAATAGACCAGTTTGAATTATCTGGATTGTGATTCCACTGCCAGACCAGCGGCAGATCATTTTCTCCATTTTTACGGGTAAATTCATCTGAGTTTACAATTCCCGGAATAAGGCTTTTGTTGGCTGGAAGATCTAAATTATCAGGCACTTTACCATTTTCCCCCAATACAGGCCATCCATTTTCCCATTTTACAGGAACAAGATACGGAATACGGCCAACACCTCCTGCATCTTTAAATAAATAAGAAAACCATCTGCCATCTGGAGTATCGATAAGTCCGCCTTGTGCTACTCCCAAATCCTGAAGTCCGACTTTTCCTTCCCAAGGACCTGCCATCGAATCGGCTCTGTGTATGATTACAGTACGCATGCCGTTTTTAGGCCAGCTGATATTAAACAAATAGTATTTCCCTTTAATTTTAAAAAGCTGTGATCCTTCTGCCGGCAGCATTATCTCACTCTTTATAGGAGCATTAGCATTTTCAATCAAAACTTTCTTCGTTTCTTCTTTAACTTCTAACAAATCTTCTTTTAATTCTACAACTTGAAGTTTTCCGCCTCCCCAGACAAGATAAACTTTGCCATCATCATCAAAGAAAAGTGAATGATCATGATACGAATTGCTTAATACAATTCTTCTCCAAGGCCCTTTTTCAATATCTTTTGTAGAAAAAATATACGTTTTATCTGTTGTTCCCGAAAAAGTACTCACATAATATACCCCATTATGATAACGCAGACTGCTTGCCCAAGAACCTCTGCCGTAATCATTTTTTCCATTATCTAAGTTTAGGCGGTCATCTTTATCTTCTAAAGTTTGGTAAGCGTAATTAACGAGATGCCAATTCACTAAATCTTTAGATTTCATAATCGGAACGCCTGGATTCATGTGCATAGTTGTACTGCTCATATAGTAAGTGCCCTTTACCCTGATTATAGATAAATCTGGCACATCGGCAAAAATAATAGGATTTTGAGCTTTGCCTTTTTGAGCTTGACCCGCAAAAATGTTCATTGCTAGTGCCAAAAAAGCACATATAAAATCTTGTGTTTTCATCTTAATTTCTGTTTTCGATATTTCTAAAGCTTTAGATTTCATTTCTCTCGAACAACTGTCGAAATCCCATAGAAAAACGGACAGTTAAACAAACATCTTTTCGTCTCATTTTATT
>NZ_DHEI01000072.1:23345-28084 GCF_002399805.1 Flavobacterium sp. UBA4854 | reverse complement strand
TATAAGCTGTTTTTCCATACTTTAAAATCGTGAACTCCTGGTTCTAAATAATAAATGTGCGGCACATTATTTTTAACTAAATAATCGTGAGTGCGTTGACTGTTTTCAATTAACCAATCCTTATCTCCGCAAGAAATCCAAAGCAGTTTCAGTTTCTTTTTAGTTTCCTCGGGATTTGGCACTAATTCTTCTGTTTTCTTAGTATTTGGAGCCGATGAAAACCCTCCTATCCAAGCAAATTTATCCAAGTTTCCTAAACCGAAATTCAGCGATTGTCCTCCTCCCATAGACAATCCTGCAATGGCACGATGTTCTCTATCTTTGCGAACATTATATTTTTTTTCAATAAAAGGAATTAAATCTTTTAATAGATCTTTTTCAAAATCTGCAAATGCCTGCACTTTCTCTGGCGCCATAATATTTCCCGAAGCACTATCATCTTTCATAGCTCTTCCGTTTGGCATTACCACAATCATTGGCTGTAATTTGCCTTCTGCATAAAGGTTGTCTAATATAATCTGCGGACTTCCGCCGTTAAGCCATTCTTTTTCATCTCCTCCAATTCCATGCAATAGGTATAAAACTGGGTATTTATTATTTTTAGCAAATCCTGGCGGTGTATAAATAGTTGCTTTTCTAACTGTGCCAACCGTCTTTGAATTATAACTTACCGTTTCTATTTTTCCTGTCGGAACTTTCGGGTCTAGCGCGTCGAATCCTATTGGTGCCTGAACAATAAAAGGGTCATTTGAAGCATTTGACTTGTAACCTAACAGGGAAAGCATTTTTTCTGCATAACGCTTTCCTAATTCTCTATATCCTGCAGCATTGAAATGAAGAAAATCTGTAGCAACTGCACAACCCTTTGATGAAATTACATACGAGGTTGGAATAGTCTGAGGCAATGTTGCAATAATTTTATTCATGCTCGCACATTTTCCGTTTTGGTCTTCATTGACGGTCTCTCCAGAAAGTAAAGGCACTTTTTTAGGATCTAAATTGAGATCCCTCATCAGATTATCATAGACTATTTTGACCTTTTTCGGCCACAATGCATCACCCGTATTAGATTCTCCCTGATGTAACAAAATTCCTTTTATGACACCTTTCTTTTGAGCAATTTTTGCCATCTCTACAAGTCTAGCATACGGACTCCCATCATATTCTTTGATTATACCCAGCATCCAGTCTGGCGCTGTTTTGATGTAACTCTCTAAATTGTCTTTATCAAAAAGTTCTATCTTACATCCTCCAACTGCAACATTTACCACTCCCACTTGTATGTTTTTAGGAAGATTGGCAACCATAATTCTTCCAAAATAATCTGTTGGTGTTAATCCAGTTTTACATCGGCATAGAGGTGGTATTGCTGTATACCATTTACCCATTTCGCGGTTTAAATCTGGACAGTCTACTGCTTCCAGCACTTGAAAGCGAGGATCTATATCTATCTTGTCTTCAGCTTCTATTGGCGCGGCACCTTCCATATTAGACTGACCAAAACTTAAATAGATATGAAAATTTGGATCTTGAGAATATCCCTTCTGCCCTGCAAAAAAAAGGACTGCAATTAAGAAAAATCTAATTATTGATTTCATGATATCTTGTTAAATCTAATTTTATTTAAATAATTCTAAATGAACTGCTTTACCCATTTTTCGGCATCATGTTCCAAACCAAAATAATGAGCTTTTAATGCTTTTATTTTCTATTTCAGAATTGCATTATTGGAAGCAGTAGCATATAAACCAACCAAAGCGCCTGTAAATCCTCCTGCTACATTTGTTGAAAGAATATCTCCTGAAACTCCTGTTCCAAGATTTTCAAAATCAGCGCTGTTTAATGCATAACTAAACTGATAATTATCTCCTGCAGCTTTAACTTGCAGACGCATTGCACCCATAATTTCAATTTTTTTACTAGCTATAATTTCAGATTGACCATTTTCTGTTCTTTCTAGCAAAACATAAGTATCTTTTCCTTTTTTAGTTACCCCAAAAACATAATTGAAACTTTCATTCTGCAGACATACAATTCCTGCTAAATCTTTCTCAGATTCAGGTTTATAATCTAATGTGGTTTCAAATGAAAAAGTGTTGTGCTGCTGTCTATAAAACAATGTTGAAGTTGGCTTTAGTTCTTTAATATTTACCGGAAATGGATTAATCTGCAAGCCTTTTTTAACAATAGAAATAAAATGTTCTCTCGGCCCTCTTAATCCTATCCATCTATAATCTAATTTTTTTGAGGTAAAATTCTCTGTAAATGTAAAATTGCCATTAGGAAGAAAACCTTCTTTGCCAGTTTTGTTTATTACACCATTTGGCATTTTCAATTTTGGCTCCATTGGAATTAAGCCGTTTTCAAAAACAGGGAAAGTCCCCGACCAGTCTACTGGCAAGATAAATGTTTCGCGTCCTGTATTTACTCGGTCTTTTTCATTTGGACGAATTCCTAAAAATACACCATAATATTTATTATCAGCACCAAGCACTAAATCTGCATGTCCAGCCCAATCTACTTTATCGGGTCTGTTTTTAGGAAAATATCTTTGAGTAAGAATTGGATTATTGGATGCTGGCTTAAAAGGACCTTTTGGACTATCGCTAATAAAAATAACTTCACTATGATTATCTCCCGTACCTCCTTCTGCACACATCAAATAATAATGATTGTCTTTCTTATACAAATGAGGCGCCTCAATCCATATTGGTTTCTTAGAAAGATCAACTCCGCCATCTACTATAATTTTATCTGTTCCAGGAATAACCTGATCTTTATCTAGATCATATTCCCATACTTTAATAACACGATGTCCATTATACAATTCTTTTCCTTTATCTGGAGCATCATTATGCACCACATAACCTTTTCCGTTGTCATCAAAGAAAATAGAAGGATCAATTCCGTTAAAGTCCAATTTAATTGGACTTCCCCATCCATTTTTCGGATCTTTAGTTTTCACAATAATATTTCCCATATTTCCTGTAAATGCCGTTACAATCATATAGAAAGTGTCATTGTGTGGGCTATAAGTAATTCCCGGTGCGTAAACACCAGCACTAATGCCTGTATCATGAGGATTAAACTCTGATACATTATTCAATACTCCTCCCAAATCAGTCCAGTTTACCAAATCTTTAGAATGAAAAATTGGCACTCCTGGAAACATAGCAAATGAAGAGCAAACCATATAGTAGTCCTCTCCTTTTCTTGTAATAGCAGGATCTGGGTAACATCCTTGCAGAATTGGAGAATAGAATTCATCGGGTTTTAAAGGATTTCTTTTATAGATTTCGTCATCTCCCCGATATATAACACTAGAAAAGATTGGAGATCGCTTATTCGACGTTTTGTTTGATTTTTTCTCTTGGGCTGTCAGGGAGAAAAAACATAAAAATCCGACAAAGTATAAAAAAGATATTTTTTTTGTAATCATTGCTGCTTTTATTTTAATCGTTTTTACTTGTTTTAATTGTTTGAAAGACTTGATTGAAAAACTAGAAAAAGTTAATTGCCTAACGCAAAAATGGCCGAGCTGTACTCACATAAAATTCTATGCATATAAGCATGCCTAACCTTGGAATTATGAAAATGCGATAATTAAAACGAATTCTGCAGATAGCCCATTTTAGTTTGTTTTACATTCATAAAAGTTGGTTTTGTTTGCTAGCTATTTTAAACACTTAAAGAACTGAAATATAACAATATTTTATAAGTGTATTTTTTACAAATATAAACAAATAATCATCAAACACAATCGGTTGTGTTATTTTTTATTGACAACTATAGAAAAAACAACAATAAAAAACATTTTTATCGCATAAAAAAACATAAAAAACTAATAATACATCAAACTGAATTAGAATACTGGCATACTATTTAATAAAAATTATCTCTTAATGCGATATCATTACAGAAAATATAAAAAGATAAAATCTTACTTTTTATTTTAAAATTTTAAACTTTAGCATTTCTGGAATCATAAATAGGTAAAAAAATAATCATTACAATCATACATTATTGTATCACTGCATAATAACTAATCTTAAGTATAAAAAACGAACATCAAAATGAAAGGAGTTTGCACATAACGTTCTTTAGCTATCCTGTTTATTTGCAAAATTAAATGCATCCAAAAATCATCAAATTAAGGATTTTTTTTTTGCGTGCCTTATGTTCCAAAAAATGCCACTCCATTTTTAATTACGCAACACAATTACATGAACAAGCAATAAAAACACAATATTTAGCATAATAAATTATCGATAAATTAAAAAAAATCATTTTTTACAAAATAAAAATTTCAGGTTAGATAAATTTTTCTTTTCTTTACGCAATCGGTTGTATTTTTTTTCTATAACATAAATCGACTTTCGCTTCAAATAAAAAATTATCTGCATGAAAACAAAAAACATAAAATATCAGATTCTACTATTGATCTCATTTTGCATTTCAGCACAAAACAATGAGCCAAAATTTCTTTTTCAAAATACCAGTGCCACATTTGAGGAACGAGTCGAAAACTTAATCAGTCAGCTTACATTAGAAGAAAAAGTAGCACAAATGCTAAATGCCGCACCTGCAATCCCAAGGCTTGGAATTCCAGCTTATGACTGGTGGAATGAAACTCTACACGGTGTTGCAAGAACTCCTTTTAAAACAACAGTTTTTCCGCAGGCAATTGCAATGGCTGCAACCTTTGATAAAAATTCTCTTTATAAAATGGCCGATTATTC
>NZ_DHEI01000072.1:17841-23195 GCF_002399805.1 Flavobacterium sp. UBA4854 | reverse complement strand
GAACGTTATTTGGGACTAACCTACTGGACTCCTAATATCAATATTTTTCGTGACCCAAGATGGGGACGCGGACAGGAGACTTATGGAGAAGATCCCTATTTAACAGCTACGTTAGGTGACGCTTTTGTAAAAGGTCTTCAGGGTGATGATCCCAAATACTTAAAAGCTGCAGCCTGCGCAAAACACTACGCCGTACATAGCGGACCAGAATCTCTACGACATACTTTTGATGTTGATGTCACTCCTTACGAACTGTGGGATACTTACTTGCCAGCGTTCAAAAAATTAGTTACCGAATCGAAGGTAGCTGGAGTAATGTGTGCCTATAATGCATTTAGAACACAGCCCTGTTGTGCAAGTGATATTCTTATGAATGACATTCTGAGAAAAGAATGGCATTTTGACGGCTATGTTACATCGGACTGTTGGGCTATCGACGATTTTTTTAAAAATCATAAAACCCATCCTGATGCTGAATCGGCCGCTGCAGACGCAGTATATCATGGAACAGATGTTGATTGTGGAACCGACGCTTACAAATCGCTTGTATCAGCTGTCAAAAACGGAAAAATTACTGAGGAGCAGATTAATATTTCTGTAAAACGCCTTTTCTTGATCCGTTTTAAATTAGGAATGTTTGATCCTGTTTCGATGGTTAAATATGCACAGACTCCAAGTTCTGTTTTAGAATGTGAAGAACATAGCAATCATGCTTTAAAAATGGCCAGACAATCTATAGTTCTGCTAAAAAATGAAAAAAATACGCTGCCATTGAGCAAAAAACTCAAAAAAATTGTTGTGTTAGGACCAAATGCAGATAATTCAATCTCCATTCTTGGAAATTACAACGGAACTCCGTCTAAGTTACCAACTGTATTACAGGGTATAAAAGAAAAAGTAAGCGCCGATACAGAAGTTATTTATGAAAAAGCTGTCAACTTTACGAATGATACTCTATTGGTTTACAAAGATCTTAAAAACCAATATTCTTATGAAGGAAAACAAGGTTTTAAGGCAGAATATTTTACTAATAAAACATTGTCTGGTAAACCTGAAACTACAAGAACTGAATCTGAAATAAATAATTTTTGGCAAGAAGGAGAAATTATTACTAAAAACATCAAAGCAAATCATTTTTCAGCACGATATACCACTAATTTTAAAGCTGACGAAAATGGTTCAATCACTTTTGAAATTCGTGCAGATGATGGCTACAGATTCATCATAGATGGAAAAGAAGTCATAAATGCTTGGGAGAAAAACCGATGGGGCGAAAAAACCTATAGACTTCAAACCAAAAAAGATGCAATTTACAATTTAGTGCTAGAATACTGGCAAGGTGAAGGAAAAGCCGAAGTGTCATTGCAAACAGGAAATTTTATAAAAACCGATTTCAATACTTTAATTGAACGTCATAAAAATGCAGACGCATTCATTTTCGTAGGAGGTATTTCACCACAGCTTGAAGGAGAAGAAATGCCAGTAAATGTTCCAGGATTTAACGGCGGAGATCGTACCTCTATATTGCTTCCTGAAATACAGACACAACTTTTAAAAACTCTTAAATCTTCTGGAAAACCCGTAGTTTTTCTGATGATGACAGGTAGTGCAATAGCTGTTCCGTGGGAGGCGGAAAATATACCTGCAATACTCAATATATGGTACGGCGGACAATCTGCTGGAACTGCTTCTGCTGATGTTCTTTTTGGCGATTATAATCCTGCCGGAAGACTTCCTGTAACTTTTTACAAAAGCGACTCTGATCTACCTTTGTTTACTGATTATAAAATGGAAAACAAAACATACCGTTATTTTAAAGGCACGCCATTGTATGGTTTTGGCTATGGTTTAAGTTATACCGAGTTTAAATACAGCGAGCTAAAAATCCCAGAAAAAATCAAAAAAGGACAGCCAATCACAATTTCTGTCAAAGTAACAAATTCAGGGAAAATGGAAGGAGAAGAAGTCTCGCAACTGTACTTGATTAATCTAGATTCGACAATAAAGGCTCCTTTAAAAAGTCTTAAAGGATTTGAAAGATTTAATTTGAAACCTGGCCAAAGTACTGTCGTAAGCTTTAATCTTTCTCCAGAAGATCTTTCCTATGTAACCGAAGACGGAAGCTTAAAACAATATCAAGACAAAGTTCAGATTGCGGTAGGTGGCGGTCAACCTGACGAAAAGGAAAAAGGAAAAAATAATTTAATAACTAAAACTTTAAAAATAGAAAAATAACCGCTTTTAAAAACGTTAAAACATTAGTTTTAGCGTTTTTTTTATGTCTTTTCAGAACTGTTTGACCATCATTTCCAGCTATAAACTAAAGGTTCAAAAATTAAAAAGCTGAGCAAGTACAACAGCTCAGCTTCTATATTTATCTTACGGCTTTTAAATCTTATTTAAAAATATTTCTTATCGCTTTTCCGATTTCGGCAAAATCATCATGACTGCTTACTGATCTTTTTTCGGTATTATTTGAGGTAGTTTTAGAAAAAGGATAAATAAGCATATAGTTGTTGTTACTGAATTTCAGATTTAAAAGATCTGGAATATCTCGCATTCGCGAAAAATACGAGTGCATTCCCCTATCTCCCATCATAATAATTAACCCTTCATTTTCTTCAATATTCAGAGCGGTTTGCTGAGCATCTTCCCAAGTTTCAAAACCGTCAAATGTTGCTTCTATAGAAGCTTTTTTAGCGATTCGTTTTAAGATATTTAGTGTTTTTTCCTTTCCATAGAAACTCATTTTGGCTCCAGAGTTACGGCCAATATTCCAGATTCTTAACATCGAATGAAAAAATCCCGCATCCAATTCGGCATCTGCTGGAATAAAAACCAAATATCTTTTAATAGTCGCTGCTGGCTGAACCGCATGATAGACCATTAAATTGATATTTTTATTTCGGAGATAACCATTATACAAATTGTATACAAATGAAGCCGAAAAGCCCTTTCCGCCTTCCAGACCTACAATAAGATCGGTGATATCTTTTTCCTTTATCACATTACTTATTCCGCCCGCTGTATCGTTGTCATGACGTGTAATTGGATGTAGTTCTACATCTGCAGCCGAAGCGGCTTTTATCGCGCTTTCTAGTATTCGTTCCGCATTTTTTTCTGAAGATTCATTGGCATCTTCATTAATCACATTTACGGCGTAAAGCTGTTTATTAGATGCCGTTTTTACCATCAAGCCAAGATTCACCATTTTTTCTACTGTAGCTTCATGGTTCACAGCAAGCAGTATATTTTCTTTCTCTTTACTATCACCCGACACCGTATTGTCTTTTTCTGCCTGTGCAATGCGTTGTGCACTCGCCATAGACACAAACGATGAAATGGTACAAGAAACCAAAATAAGAAGAATACTACCGTTAAGCACATGTTCGTTTAAAAGTCTTATAGGTTCACCCGCATCATTTTCGCCAATAATTATATTATAACCAACCATAACAGAAGCTAATGTCGCTGCCGCAGATGCCGAACTCAGTCCAAAAATTAGCTGTCCTTCATCATTTGTTAGTCTAAATGTTTTCTTTGTTAGCATTGCAGCAACATATTTTCCTCCTATTGATGCCACCAACATAATTGACGCTACCCATAAAGTTTCCCAACTTTGTATAAAAGCATTAAAATCAATCAGCATTCCCACACTAATCAAAAAGAAAGGAATAAAAATCGCATTTCCGACAAACTCAACCCTGTTCATTAATGATGATGTATGCGGAATTAATTTATTTAAAGCCAATCCAGCAAAAAAAGCTCCAATGATCGATTCAATTCCTGCCAATTCAGCCAAAAGTGCTGCGAGATAAATCATAACCAATACAAAAAGATATTGTGATATTTTGTCGTCTACAGTTTTAAAAAACCATCTGGCAATTATCGGAAAAATGAGCAGTACAATTAAAGAAAAGACAACCATTGAAACGGATAATTTTACCCAAAAAGCTGTTCCGACTTCTCCCTGTGACATTCCAACGATAGCCGCTAAAACTAAAAGCGAAAGTACATCGGTAATCATCGTTCCACCTACAGTAATATTTACCGAAAGATTTTTAGCAATTCCCAAACCACTTACCATTGGATACACAATTAAAGTATGCGACGAAAAAAGACTCGCAAACAAAATTGAGGTAAGCAGTGAAAAATGAAGCAAATAATAACCGCCTACAAGCCCTAAAGCAAACGGAACGGCAAAAGTGAAAATCGAAAAGATAATACTCTTCCATTTGTTCTTTTTAAAATCGGCCATATCAATTTCCAGACCTGCTAGAAACATGATATACAAAAGACCCGTAGTTCCTGTAACCACAACACTGCTGTCTCTAGAAAGTACTCCAAATCCATTTGGGCCAATAAGAGCACCGGCAATAATAAGGCCAAGCAAATGCGGCACCTTTATTTTGTTCAATAAAAGCGGAATGCATAAAATAATGATGATTTCAATAAGATACTTTAAAAGAGGATCTTCGATGGGAAATGTTATATGATGTATACTCAGTAGCATAAATTACTTTTTAGTAGATGGAGTAAGTTCGACTGAGAATTTTGCGATACAATTATCCTGACCAGTTATAGTCTGCGTGCCTTTTATGATGTTTTTTTTAATATCATCTAGCACGACGCTCACTTTTATTTTGTTTTTTGAAGAGGCTTCTTTTGCCGAATCAAGGACGATTTTGCTTTCTAAATATTGTCCAGCAAAAACACGTTTAATTTCGTTATTACTTAAAACGTTTGTAAACATTCCTGTAGAATCTGACACAAATTCCCAAACCTCGCTGCGCTGATCGCCAATAACATAATTGCTGCAGTTAGATTCTCTGCAAATCATTTTGCTATTCCATGCCACTTTGAGATTTTCTGGCCATTCTTTTATTTTAGGAAGTGTATCTTTTACTTTAGAAACAGACAATAAACTGTCTCTCATTTTTAAGAGCTTATCATAATCTGCTTCTTTATCTTGAAATTGTTTTTCTCTTTCTAAAAGCGCATTTTCACGCACAATAAGTTCCTGTTCTTTTTTATTGCTGCAGGAAGATAAAACAAGTACAAAAAGGATAAGGAATAGTCTATTTATAGTCATAAAAATTGGTTTTGGATTCTACAAGATAAGCAGAAAAATCCTTTTAGCAGGCCAAAAACAGATAAAAAAGAGATTTTTTTCTCTATCCTATCCGTTTCGCCAACTATAAAATTTACAAATATGAAGTTTACAAAATCTTTTAATGATCTCTCAAATTATAATTTGAAACAAAGTTTTTTAAAACATTCTACAGAAAAATCATTTTTCTAAATATTGTTTGTTAAAATTCTATTATAAAATGAAGCTGTGCCTTATCTTTGAA
>NZ_DHEI01000072.1:0-17648 GCF_002399805.1 Flavobacterium sp. UBA4854 | reverse complement strand
TTAAGAAAAAACTTTTACAAATTGAAGCCCTGCTAATTGTAGGAAGAAAAAAACTATCTCCAAAACAATTCATATTTTTAGCTAGTGTTTTGGTAGGCATTTCTTCGGCATTTGCTGTTATACTTTTAAAATCTTTTGCCCACTCGGTTTACTTGTCTGCTTCGTATATCAACAGTATTCTAAAACTAAGCTTTATTAATTCTTTACTGCCCATAATTGGGATCATGCTTACAGTTTTAGTGGTAAAAAAAGTACTAGGAGGCACTATTGAAAAAGGAACTTCCCAGATTTTATATTTAGTGGCGCGCAAAGCTAGTATCGTACCTAAAAAACAAATGTATGCACAGATTATTACAAGTTCTCTTACTGTCGGACTTGGAGGATCTGCCGGATTAGAAAGTCCGATTGTTGTGACCGGTGCAGCGTTTGGATCTAACTTTGCCCAACAATTCAGATTAAGTTATAAAGACAGGACGCTTCTTCTTGGATGCGGAGTTGCCGCAGGAATTGCTGCAGCATTTAATGCGCCTATTGCAGGAGTTTTATTTGCCGTAGAAGTCCTTTTAGTTGATGTGACCATTTCTGCCTTTACTCCTATTATGATTGCCGCTGCCACAGGCGCTCTAGTATCGACAATTGTACTTAATGAAGATATTCTGCTTACTTTTCGAGGACAGCAGACATTTGATTATTATAACATTCCCTTCTATATTCTTTTAGGTTTATTCGCTGCCTTTATTTCGGTGTATTATTCACGAAATTTTCTAAAGACCGAGCATTATTTTGCAGGACTTAAATTAGGCGTTTATAAAAAAGCTTTTGCAGGTGCTCTGGTTCTTGGGCTTCTTATTTTTATATTTCCGACTTTATTTGGTGAAGGGTATGAAAGCATTAAAACTCTTGCCGACACCAATCCGGGAGAACTGCTAAAAAACACTCTTTTTAAGGATTTTAGCGATAATGAATGGGTTCTTCTCTGCTTTGTGGGTTTATCAATGATGCTCAAAGCTTTTGCATCGGGCATCACGCTGGGCAGCGGCGGAAACGGGGGCAATTTTGCGCCATCACTTTTTCTGGGATCTTATGCAGGCTATTTTTTTTCTAAATTTTTAAATCTTACCGGATTAACAGACCTTCCAGTTAGCAACTTTGCGATTGTAGGTATGGCAGGAATACTGAGCGGACTTTTTCATGCACCTCTTACTGCCATTTTTCTTATAGCTGAGATCACTGGAGGATATGCTTTAATTATTCCTCTCATGATTGTAGCTTCTATAAGTTTTGCTATCTCAAAACGTTTTGAAAGACACTCTCTTGATGTAAAAGGACTTGTAAAAAAAGGGAATGTATTTACTAGCAATAAGGACACAAACATTCTTTGGACTTTGAAAATGGAATCTATTCTGCATCCAGATCCTAAAACCCTTTCTCCTGATGAAAACATGGAAGATTTACGAAATGTAATAAAAACTTCTGATCAGGGAATGTTTGCCGTTACGGTTGAAGAAAAACTTGTAGGAGTGATTTATTTTAGTGACATCAAAGAAATTATTTTTAATCAGATCGATGTTACTGTCAAAGAGCTCATGACTGCTCCTTGCGAAATAATTTCGTATACCGACAGTATGGAAACAGTAATGCAGAAACTTGAAAAAAGCAGTAAAAATTATCTTCCAGTAATCAAATATGATCTTTATTATGGCTATATAGATAAAGGTGGCGCTTTAGAAGCTTATCGAAATCAGCTTAAGTCAATGATTTTTGAATAACGTTATAAACTATTCATAAAGTATTGATTCAAAGAATATGAAATATTCTGCTGCCTTCATCAAAAGTCTCCCAGTTCATTTCTATTATATTTCTTGCCAGATTTTTAAGATCTCTATAATTACTTGGCTTGACAGCATAAAAATCTGCTCCATGTTCAAATGCTTTTTCAATACTAGACCTCTCATTGTCGCTTGAATAAATAATGATCTTTATTTTCATACCCGATCCGACTTCTTTCCTGATTGCTTCAATGTACTGAAATCCCTCTACACCTGGCATACTGGTATTGAGAAAAATAAAATCAGGGAGAATCTGTGACAATCTAGACAATCGATCTGTAAGCTGATTCTTGCTACCGATTTCTAAAATCTCAAATGGCTGATCTAAAGTTAATAATGCTTCATGTAGCAGCATTCGGTCATCTTCGTCATGGTCAGCAATGCATATAATCTTTTTTGAATTTTGAGACTCAGGCATTATCTTTAGTTTGTCAGGCAAACATAAAACTATAATCTAAGAATCTGCAGCCGTTTATATTTCTATAATCCTTTGTAAATCTTTAAAAAATGGAATTACATCCGTTATCCGGTTAATAGTATTTAAAGGTACCTATACTATTATTAGAAAACAATATCGTTTTACAATTTCCATCTTTAAAATGGGAATTATGTAATTATAGCATAAGAATTTACATTCAAAAAAATAAATCTAAATGATGTAAATTTTTACGTTTATCAAAAACTAAACTCCCCTGCTGGCGCGAGCGTCTCGCTCGTGACACTAAAGCAATGCACGAGCGAGACGCTCGCGCCAGCAAGGTGCTTTGTTTTAAATTACAATCAAGAATTACTTTTCGGCTTAAATCTCTAATCCAATATTTTTTTCCCCCAATATTTCTATTAGATAATTCTTCATTAACTATTTTTATTTCAGCTAAGTAAAATTTCTGTTCAGATATTTTTAAATCCCAAATATAATTTGAGTTAAATACACCATCACTAGGGTAATTTGCACAAACATCCATTGCATATATCTTATTACCAAATTTTTTAATATCAACTTCATTAAGAACTTCAAATTCTATAATTACACCTACGTGTTTATTGGCTGTATCACACACTGCTTTATTAAAATCTGATTTTATTGGCTTTACTTTGATTATATAATCTTCAAGAACAAATGTTTTGTTCTGAGCGTAATTTATACTCAAAAACAAAATAGTAAATATTAAGAAACTGTTTTTCATGATCTATGTAGTTTTTTCAATTGATTGCATTCCCAAAAAAGGCTCAAAATTTTAATAAAAGAATTACCTAAAAAACGACAACGCTTTTAGGTAGTTCTTTATTGAAAGTTTTATTTTTATTGCTTAATCATTGTATATGTGCCAGCCTTGATTGCTGCAGGTTTCGGCATTGGGTCTCCCGCTTTGATAGCAATAGGACCTGTCCACCAAAAAACTACCAAAATAGCGGCTTTGCCATTTACTGTTGTTTTTCTAACGTCCATTTCTCCAAAATTAGGAGAAGATGTAATACCAAGACGCAGTCTTTTTTCATCTGGTTTGCAATCCTTACAGCCAAATTCTGTTCCTGTTAAAATTAGAGATCCACTTATGCTGTTATTATTGCTTGTTGAAGTTAGCTTACTTAATGTATTAACTTTTTCAACTCCATTTTCTATATATTGATATTCGCCCACTATAAGATCTTCGTAGTAAAAATTGTTCATGGAGGTCTTGATATTTTTCTGCAGCTTTATCTTCAATGATGTATTACCACTGGTATAAAGATACGTACCGTCGTATCCGTTTAACACATTTTTTGTGTCTTTATAGTATGCTCCTTTTACACCAATAAAATTATCTTTTGGTGTATCAATGTCTAGGATAGGGTTTTGTGCTTTACAACTATTGTTTAGCAGGATAAAAAATAGTGCGCTATAAATATAATTTCTCATAATTTTATTGTTTTTAAATGCAAGGTGTTTGTATTGTTTTATTGGTTGTCGTGTTTAGTGTAAGTTTATTCCATTTTGACATGCTATTATCTGCCTTATACAACGAGATTCCGAAAGAACCAAATTGCTGTAAAAAACTTTCTTCTAAGGCTCCTTTACTATCACGATATTTGTAACCTTGATCTTTATGAATTATTTTAATTTTTTCATCATCTGTCTTACCTATAAATTTAGGATTATTCCATACTTGATTTACTTTATCATTTAATACACCAATATTGTCTACTTTTATAGCATAAGTATTAGTAATTCCTGCTTTATCTTTGGCAACCACCATAAAAATAACATCGTTTTTCCCCTGCTGGCGCGAGCGTCTCGCTCGTGACACTAAAGCAATACACGAGCGAGACGCTCGCGCCAGCAAGGGGATGATGTAATTAAATATCGAATTCTCAATTCATCAAAAGTTACTTTATCATAAGTATAAGTGTATTTAGTTATGAAAAGAGTATAAGTTTTACCCCCATAACTTCCTTTCCAAGTACCTATGTATTTGCCAAATAAATTATTCAGATCTTTTAGGTAGGTATTGTCAGGGATGCCATTTCCTGCTCTTCTATAATCAATTGCTTTTTCTACTGGTACAATAGTTTGTGCTTTACAGGATATTACTGAAAGTAGTACGAATCCTAATAGAAATATTTTTTTCATAGTCACAATTTTTTAATCCTCAAGTACAAAAAATACTTGAGGATTTCTATGTAAACTACTGCTTAGTAAGCATCAAACCGTCTTTAGGAAAAGTTAAATCTGCAACTTTGAATCCAGGACAAGAATCTTCTGAAATCATAATTTTATCAGGCTCATAGCCAAATGACATTGATGTCTTTGCTGTATTTTTTATACGAATAAATACTGTTCCCGCATTTCCACATATTGCATTTTTACCAGCAAAATCCAATGCGTAAACAGACAAATCTTTACCAAAATAAGAACCCGTAATAATGTAAGGACTACTATCTGGTAGGCTCTGCGTATTTTCTAATATCGTGCCATTTGATGATGTAATTAAATATCGAATTCTCAATTCATCAAAAGTTACTTTATCATAAGTATAAGTGTATTTAGTTATGAAAAGAGTATAAGTTTTACCCCCATAACTTCCTTTCCAAGTACCTATGTATTTGCCAAATAAATTATTCAGATCTTTTAGGTAGGTATTGTCAGGGATGCCATTTCCTGCTCTTCTATAATCAATTGCTTTTTCTACTGGTACAATAGTTTGTGCTTTACAGGATATTACTGAAAGCATTATAAATCCTAGTATAAATATATTTTTCATCTTTATTTTAATTACAATTAGTAGTTGTTACTTTTCCTGAATTATCTAATGTTTTTTTTGAGTTTCCAGAGGCATCGATTTTATACAGCTCGATCCCACTAATTCCTATTTTTTGATTTAAAAACTTTAAAAATCCTTGCTCCAAACCATTTTTCTTCATTATTTCTTTGTAAGCTTTGTCAAGACTTTCATCCCAAATAATACTATTAGCTTTTGCACTTACAATATTTATATTTCCAGTAAATCTTAATTGATAAGTTGCAGAACTTGAAACCATTGTTCCGTAAGTATCACTTATTGGAATGCCATATCTATTAGCATTTAAAATTAAAATTACAAACATTTTCACATCGTTAGGAGAAAATATTTTTATAGGCTCTACTGGATCTATATCTCCATTTGCTTTTACCTTATCATAAGGATCTAAATGGTTATGCAAGTAGCCTACCGTATTGGCATCAGGCTTAAAATTTATTTTGTCCGCACCATCCGTACTAGAAGCTCCAGTTAGTGCTGTAAAAGGGCCATTCTTACTTTGCATATATCCTGTTTCTACTTTTAAGTTTGTTTTTTTTCTTAGTTCTTCTATTTTGGCCGTAATATTGGCTATTGCCATTTGCGCTTTTATTTTAGCACAAGGGTCTGTTGCATTTGAACTTTGATCTTCTCCACCCTCGCTACCACTGCCAGTACCCGTGCCATGATTGGTGTAAGAACCAGTATCTGTGTAGTTAGAATAACCGCTACCTGTGCCATTGTAAATAATATATCCGCCTGAACTTGGATTCTGGTAATTATTGTATACCACAACTTCTTTTAACTGAATTCCTGTATCTGTGGTTCCTCCACCATCAACATCGCATTCAATTCCGGCAGGACACGCAACACCTGACGGTGCCTTACCGGTTGTGTTTGCATTTTTTAGAACCAGCTTAACGGTACCATTTTCTATAAGTCTACCATTTTCAAAGCTAGCAGTTTTTACAAATCCTTTCTTTAAATCCCAAGCTGCTATGTAGCCGCTAAAAGTAGCACTATCTATTGATAAATCTTCTGGAGATCTACTCGTACCATTAGGAAATATTTCAAAGAGCAAAGCTTCATAATTGTTTTCGGAAAGTTGATAAATATACAATTTTTGCTCCCAAAGTTCTGTAGCGTCTTTTTTCGCTTCATTAACAGGGACTATAATTGTTTTGGTTCCATCTTTTGAATTCCTAATTTCGGCATCATTCCATTTATAATCTAAATTTTGTAATAATTCAAAATTATCACCATTAGATTCATAGGCTTTGAACCATTCTTTGGCAGACGAAAGAATTCTAGCATCTGTCTGCCCTACATCATTGTCATCTTTCTGGCACTTTGTAAAAGTGAAAGAAACTAATAAAATGACCATAAATCTTGTTGCATTGTTAATTTTTCTTCTCATATTTTGGCGTTTAAGTTAGTAATATCTAAAACTTGTAAGAATTAGATGATACAATTGTAATAATAAAAAATAAGAAAAAAACTATATTTTAAATATATTTACAAAATTTAATATAATAATTTACTTACAAAAAAAGCAAATACTTAGATTTTACTGGGAGTTTTATGTTTTTTTAAAGTTTGCATAAAAAAAGATAATGAGGGATAAAATTTGGAATTGCACAATTTTTTAAATATCCTCCGCTTGCACAAGTGAGGAGCAACTTACCCAAACAATTAATAAGAACTATTTTATCCCAATATGTTTTCCTTTTCAAAGTTTTGGTGTAAATTTACACCAACTTCAAA
Source organism: Flavobacterium sp. UBA4854 (assembly GCF_002399805.1). NCBI lineage: Bacteria > Pseudomonadati > Bacteroidota > Flavobacteriia > Flavobacteriales > Flavobacteriaceae > Flavobacterium > Flavobacterium sp. UBA4854. Next base: position 10,798 of record NZ_DHEI01000072.1, on the reverse strand, counting down.
ACTTATATTATTATGCCACGACAAAGTATATCATTAACAGCTCCTAATGACGAATGGTTAAAAAATCAGGTTAATACAGATGAATTTAGTAGTAAAAGTGAGGCTATTAACTATTTGATAAAGCAAGCACGTTCGAGAGAAGAATACTACGAGTTTGTAAGGGCAAAAATAGAAAAGGGAGAAAAAAGCGGTTTTGCAAAAAAACAAACCAGAGAAGAAATGTTAGCCGAATTTAAAAAAGATTTACCTAGTAATGTATAGCTATTATTTAAGTAGCGAAGCCAAAGAAGATTTAAAAAGAATTTATTATTATGGTGTTAGTAAGTTTGGCGTTAATCAAGCTGACAGCTATTTTAATATGTTTTATGATTGTTTTGAAAAAATAGAAGCAAATCCTTTTTTATTTCCATCTGCTGAACACATTAAAAAAGGATATCGTTATTGTGTTTGTGGTGTTGACACTATTTACTACCAAATTAACGGAGATAAACGGGTAGAGATTATTACCATTATCGGAAGGCAAGATTTTTAAAGCCGTTTCCCTTGCTGGCACGAACATCTCGTCCCATGCACAGATAAAAGAGAAATGAGAATGAGCCCGATACAATATCGAGCTCATTATGATGAAATTTAATTATAAATTCAACTGCAGTTCCTTTTCTAAACTTTAATCTATCATTTAATAATCAATTTTTTAGAAACATTAAATGTATTAGAGTTAATTGTCACAATATATATTCCAGCGGTTAAATGATGACTGATTTTTGAAGATGAACTGATTCTGTTTACCAAAACTTTTCTTCCGCTGCTATCGGTAACTGTTACAATTGCTGCATCACCTGCTTCCAGTGGTGGCAAAACAATATTAAATTCATTATCAATTGAAGGATTTGGATAAATGCTAACTACAGTATTCTCAACCGCAACTTCAACAGGATTCACTTTTTTTGCTGTCGAAGTGTTTTGAAACTGCCATTGTGCACTTTCCCAACTATTTTGACCTCCAAGATATTGTGCAGAACCATTTAGATTTTCAATATGAATCATTGCTCCCGACTGCCATCTGTTTTTGATTCTTACCCAAGTTGCGTCTACATTTTCAGAAGACCATTGCGCACTCGACCAGCTGGATTGACCCACTGTACATTGTACTGCACCGGTTAAATTCTCAATATGCATTACATCTCCTGTACCTACATTTTTTATCATATAGTATGTAGCATCAACGGCCACTTTTTCCCATTTATAAGTATTGTCTGCAACTGTTGGACCGTATCCTACATTGTTTCCGGCATCATATAAATAATTACCTGTCCATTTGTTTTTAATTGTAAAATAGCTTCCTGTTGCGGCATTTACAGTAATTAATGCAGTACTCGTTTTGTTTCCATCAACTGTTGTTACAGTAATTGTAGCGGTACCTGCTGAAACTGCAGTGACTAATCCTGATGAATTAACCGTTGCCACAGCTGTATTGCTTGAAGTATAATTAACCGATTTATTAGTTGCGTTTGAAGGCAAAACTGTTGGTGTTAGCTGCTGTGTTCCGCCTACCGCTAATGTAGCTGATGAAGGACTTAAACTCACACTTGTTACCGCTACATTTGATGAATTTACTGTTATTATAGAAGTCGCCGTTTTATTACCATCCTGAGTCGTTACGGTAATGGTAGCCGATCCCGAAGCAACTGCAGTCACTAGACCTGAACCACTTACTGTTGCAACACCAGTATTATTTGAACTATAACTTACTGTTTTATTGGTGGCATTGGCCGGAGAAACAGTAGGAGTTAATTGCTGTGTAGCACCAACACCTAGAGTTACTGTTCCTGGCGAAAGTGTTACACCAGAAACCGGAACATTTGTAGTTGAACAGTTTCCGCCCTGCGTCCATGAAAATGTACCAATTGCACTAATTTCTTCATTAGTTGTGGCATTTCCACCTCTATTAGAATAATTCATATTACAATAGGTGCCATTTCCGCTTGGAGAACCTGCAATAAGCACAAAATAGCCTCTGCCCCAGTTTCTGTTCAATACATTGTTATTTGGATATTCTTTACCCGTTCCGTTAACGGTTATGTCTTTAAAAGAAAGATTATAAATCCCATCTCCTGATCTTTTACTAATAGAAATTGCATCGTTTCTTGAATCTATAATATCAATGCTGTAAAGCTGAACGTTCTTAACCTGACTTCCGGCATTCGTAGCACTAAAAATATCAATTGCTGCCACGGGATTATTGTAGGTATCGTTAAAAGTTCCGCAGGCTGTTACGGTAATATCATGAATTTCGTGCATACCATCGTTGTTAAATGGTGCTCCCGGAAAATTATTACTTACTCTGATTCCTGCTTCCAGATTGTCTTTGATAATTAAATTGTAGCCTTTGTTGTTTTTCCCTCCATAAATAGCAAGTCCACAAGCGCGCCAACAGTTTTCTGAAGTATTGTATCGAAAAGTATTATTGATACATTCGAGTCCGTCAGCAGACCAAATCGCCTGATCGTCGTCTCCATTGTTTCTAAAATTACAGTGTTCTACAATTGAATTTGCTGTTCCTTTGCAAAGATTAATTCCATCAGCATAATTATTTCTAAAACGGCAATGCGACAATGTAAATCCGTCGGCAATTGCCGGCCCACCAGAATTGTATTGCGCAATCCAGGCACCACATTCAAAATGTTCTGCCCAGATATTTTTTACTATTGAACCACTTGTAAAAACTCCATTTATTGCTTTATAAGAATTACTTCTCGAGGCTGAATTTGTTGTAAGATATAAATCTGTGAACGAAATGTTACTTGCATTGGCACGTAATCCGCCATTTAAACTGCTTGTGTTGGTAAAATTAATCTGTGTGTACCACATTCCTGCACCAATTAGCGAAGTGTTTGCTGAACCAAAATATAATTCTCGGTTAACATTATAAACCCCGCTCGGAACAAATATTTTTTTTCCGCCATTTGCATCAATAAAAGTCTGAAGATCGCTTCCGTTACCTGAATAAGTTACGGCACCTGCAGGAGCTGTAACAGCTGTTGGCACTGGTTCCATTTCTGCAAAGTCAATATGAACATTACCAGATTCTCTCACCAATTTTAATGTTCCATTTACAGCAATTTTAGCAGGAAGTTTATAACGAACTTCATCAAAACGCATTCTTGGGTTTTGATTTGTAATTCCGTTATTGTTCGGATTTCCGTTGCTCCACAAATATTCCCAAGACCAAGTTGAAGTCAAAGTAAGCGTTGTAAGCTTTGTGTTGCCATTATAAACCCCGATAGTCCCAGATTGCCCGTCAGGAACACTATAACGAATTACTAATCCATCGGCAGCTTCACTAAGCGTCCATTGAACGGTCGCGTTTGTGGCAGACATATTCACACACTGCTGATCTGAAGCTTCTGACTGAAGATCGGCCTGATTGTATGATTTTGCAGTAACTAAAGCGCCATTAGTCAATTGGCCTAAATTTGCTTCATACCTTTTATAAGGTGCATCATAATAACCGCGTTGGGCATAGGAACCTGAAGCAAAAAGAAGAAAAAAAAACCATAATATAATATGGTAATATTGGACTCTTCTCAAAAAAATAAAATGTAATTTGTTTCTCATAAGTTTCGGTTTATTAAATAGTTAGTACCTTACAAAAAGGTTATAACGAAACTATACTTAAAAAAGAAATTAAGGTAAAAATGGATAAAAAATCAAGATCTATAAAACGATTTTTTCATCATAAAAGGTTAACAATCAATACAATACATTTTTTACCAAAATAAAAAATCAAGAATCAATATAGATTCAAATTTGATAATTTAAGGTTCTGAAAATGAGAATATAAAAAAACAATGTTATTTTTTAATCGTATTTTCTCCTAAGAATTTACTTATATATATTTCTCGAGAATCGTCTAATTAAAAAACTTTATTTTTCTCAGCTTGCAAATTCAGCCAAATCTATTTATTACAAAAACAATGCATTTTATCCATAAAAAAACCAGTGAATCAACTTCACTGGTTTTCTATTAATTTTTAGAAATCATCTTCAATTTTAAGATGACTTATAGAACTGAATCTATTTTGTAATGCCAAACATCATGACCAATCTATCATTAAGATAAAAATTAAGCGTTTGATCTGCTACATCAAAACGCAAGTCTTTATTGTTTAAATACGACAACATTTTTTGCTCTGTTTTATTTGCTTCTTCATCAATACATGCCATTCTTGTAGACGCTACTTTATCAAAAGAAATACGATCACCATTAGTTTCATAAGTTCCAGCGAAGTTGTTGCAACCTGAATTTCCGCTTACTTTCTTTTCTGCTGGGTTAAACTTAATAGAAGCTTTTCCGTAATCTTGTCCAACATTTTCTAGTGCAATTAGTTTCCAATTGTTTTTTGCAATAAAACTCCAAAGTTGGTCTTGAGTTGGTATAGAAAATTCCATAACGACTTTGTTCTTAGCATTTTTGAACTGTACTTTATTGTTTTTCTTTGCAATCTTGAACTTTTTGTTGGTGATCGCTGCGCTAAATTCTTTTTCTAATTTCATGCTTTCGTCATCACAAGCCATTAAAGTTCCCATAGGAGAATTGGTCTTAATTTGATTTTTTGAAGAAAGCTTCGTGTATTTTACGTTGAAATTATTACATCCGTTTTTACCGCTTATTGTTCCTGTTTCATCATTAATGGTAATAAATGCTTTTCCGCTGTTTACCTTTTTTCCATTTAACTGAGTTAAAATCATTTTGGTATTATAAATTCCGTTTTCCTTAGTTACAGGCGTTTTAGAAATTATGCTTTTCAGCTTATACTGGTATGCAGAAGCATCAGCCGGAATAGGTTCTGGTCTTTTGGTTTTCGTAACCAGTATTTCATATCGGTTTCCTTTTTCAAAATTAAAACCTTCAATATGATCATAAAATAATTGCCATTCTTTGTCATTATCATACTTTACCTGCAGACATTCCATTGGGCCAACACCCGTACATGGCACTTTACTTTCTTTTACAAACATTTTTAAACTTTCCTGACCATATGTAAATGTTGATAATAACACTACTACAAAAACATACATACATTTAAATCTTTTCATTTATTTTAATTTTTTAGAACACCGATTAAGCGCTCTGATTATTCAATGATTTTTTTGCAGGCACGAATTGTGCCACTTTAAAATAAAGGATATTTTTAACTTTTTTTTATTATCCCTAAATTACGCATTTTCTTTAACAATCTAACTACTACATACTAATAATCAGTTCATTGTTTTGTGTAAGCAAAAAATCATCCTTCTGTTTTAGTTAAGGATGATTTAGTAGGATTTTTTAGTGTATTCAAATTTAATCTGTCAGATATTAATTCTTTAATAGATTTAAGATCGAATTTATACGGCTGCTCTTCGAACGTTCAACTGAAAAACTTCTAGCTTTTAAAACAGCAGTGAAAAGCCTTTGGTATATTTTATAAACAAATCGATTGCAACCAGAATAATGATAATTAGTATAAGAGCTACGAAATAAGTTTTTCTTTGCGCTCTTTTATCAAATTCAAAAGTTTTGGGATTAATAAAATTCTCTGCGTAAACTGCTGGAGAAATTTTTATATGAGGACAAAATAAAGCAGCGCCTTGCAAAAAATGAGCAATTAACTGATTTTTATTTTTCGGAATATAAGACAGTCCATTTTCAGCTGTAGAAAAATGAAGAGGAACTTTTACACCATCTTTAAAACCGAAAATATATCCTGGTGAATATTTTGTCCCAATTTTTCGATCAATATCACTTACATAAGCTTCTTTGCTACGTTCTAAGTCTTTGTACAAAATACTTTGAACCGTGCCGTTAAATTGGTGATGGTGCAGACCATCTTGATCTACAGCAATCAAAATGACTTTTTTATGCTTCTGACGTTCGTAATTTTTATAAAGTCCCCAAATGCCCCAAAGCAGTAAAGGGAAATAGATAAGATCGAATATCATTTCTCTATTAGACAAACTGCTATTGTGCTCCAACTGAATACTTAAAGGAACTCCAACAAATAGAGAAAGCATCGCGAGGCATAAAAGTCCAAACAGTAAATAGATTACTACTGTAGCGGTGTTATTGCGCTCTGAGGATATTCTGGGAAAGTTTTCTTTATAATGAATCATTAATTTTATAAACTCTTAGGGAAACAAACTGCTATTTATGGTTATTTCTTAGATTGCCAAAATCTGTCTTTCCCTTCTGCAATCCACTCTAGCGATTGTGTAATTCTTTTATTTCTAGTTTCATCTGTCTTTGCATCTGCAATCCAAATAATATAATTTTTACGGAATGACGGTGATTTACTTTCAAAAATCTCGATCGCTTTGCTGTCTTTTTTTAATGCATCCATAAATTCTTTAGGAGCCACAACTTCTACAGCAGATTTTTCTTTTACAGGTTTAGGTTTAACGGTTCCGTTTTCATTTAAAACCATTGCCTCTTTGATATATGCTGTTAATATCTCTTTGCTTGGCAACTCCGATAAGTCTTTGATTTTGTCTAAATACCCAAATTTTTTGCCCGCTTTTACACTTGCCTGAATTTCCTCGTCTTTCATCAATTCAGCTTTATACAAACTAAAAGAACAATGTTGTTTAAAACCTCCCATCATAACCAAATGATCGCCTTTATAAGAATAATGTGGTGTTCCCCATTTAATATTTTCTTCTACGTCGGGGCAGGTACTAAAAATTACATCTCGTAAATGGTTTAGAATAGGTTTTGCAAAGTCTGCCATTTTTGCAATGTAAGCTGTAACATCTTTGTTATAATTTCCCATTGATTGAACTATTTAATTTTGTGATAAAATTTCAAAATGTTTTATTATGCTCTAAAACAAAATGTTTTACATTATTTTTTCGAGCTCATAACAAATCTACTTAATTGATTATTTAAAATATATCCTATTAAAAACATTTTATGAACATTATTTCATAAGATCCTTTCGAATTTAGAATTCAAACTTTATAAAAAATAAAAATCCCATTTCTAATGAAATGGGATTTAAAAAAAACTACTTATTTTTTTACTTTAAATATTTTATAAAATACGAAAAGAATCCCTAGCCAAATAGGAATTAATTCTACGGATATCTTCATATTTGTCATCCACATGATGGCTAAAATACCTAGTAAAAACGCAAAACAGATGTAATTGCTTACTGGGTAAAATATTGAAGCAAATTTTGTCTTTGTATTTTCCTCGTCTTTTGCACGTCTAAATTGCAGATGCGTATACGAAATCATAACCCAGTTAATAACCAAGCAAGAAACTACTAAAGACATTAAAATGCTAAAAGCTTCTTCTGGAATTATTTTATTGATTAAAATACAGATTGCAGCAAAACAGGAAGAAATTAAAATAGCATTAACTGGCACTGAGTGTTTGTTTAACTTCTTTAAAAACTTTGGCGCACTGCCTTGATCTGCTAAACCAAATAGCATACGTGAGTTGCTGTATACACTACTGTTGTATACAGATAAAGCTGCAGTTAATACAATTAGATTAAGAACATTCGCGATAAGCTTTGTAAAAAAGATTTTCTGGCCAAATAACGTAAATTCCATTCCGTTTAAATTTTGAAAAACCATTACAAACGGGCTACTATCTGTGGTAATTTGTCTCCAAGGTGACAAAGCAAATAAAATAACTAATGCACCAACATAAAATATAAGAATTCTATAAATAACCTGATTGGTTGCTTTTGGAATGTTTTTTTCTGGATTTTCTGCTTCAGCGGCGGTAATTCCAATTAGTTCTAGTCCGCCAAAAGAAAACATAATTAGCGCCATTGCAGACAATAAACCTTGGAAATTTCCATTGGCCGTTTTTTCAAAAAAACCTTTTGGAAAAAAACCTCCATCGTTATATAAATTATGAATTGTAGCGTGTTCTCCTCCTGTTCCGCTTATTAGCAAATAAGTTCCAAAAAGAATCATAGCAATAATGGCAACTACTTTTATAATTGAAAACCAAAATTCTGTTTCTCCGTACACTTTTACAGAGGCAAAATTTAAAGCGTTAATAACCAGGAAGAAAAATAAACTGGATGCCCAAAGCGGAATTTCGGGCCACCAAAACTGTACATAAACACCAATTGCTGTAAGTTCGGCCATACTAACCAGAATATATAAAATCCAATAATTCCAACCTGATGCAAAACCAGCAAATGAACCGCAATATTTATAGGCAAAATAGCTAAAACTTCCCGAAACAGGTTCTTCAACAACCATTTCTCCAAGTTGTCTCATTATAAAAAAAGCGATAATTCCGGCAATAGCATATCCCAAAATAACAGACGGTCCCGCTAAAACGGCTGCTGGCCCAATGCCAAGGAAAAGGCCTGTTCCTATAGATCCGCCTAAGGCAATTAACTGAATATGTCGATTAGTGAGTCCACGTTTAAGCTGAGTCTCTTCTGCAGCATCATGATTATTTTTCACAGATTAGATTTTAAAAGGATTTAAATGTTTTTGGAAATGTACAAAAAGCGAAGATAACTTAAAAAAGGAATCGTACAAAGAGTTTGTTAGAATACAAAAACACAAATTAAGAATAATAAAATACTAAAAATAATATACCTTAAAATATATTTACCGTTATGAGCCTCGTATTTTTCTAATAGCTTCTCGTATCTATTATTAAAAAACAAAATAAAATAATTGGCTAAAAATGCTGGAATAACAAAATACATTAATGTTTCTCTTTTTATCGTTAAGCTTTTTTTTTCATAAAAATCGCCCAATTCTAAAGGTAATACGCTTTTCAAAATTATAGCAATTGTCATAAAATTGATGCATAAAAAAGCGCTCATGTACATTATGGTATTAAATTTCCAAAAACCATTATTTGCAATCTTCGATTGTGCAACTGCATCTACACATATTTTATCGTAAATTTTTATCATTCTTAAAAGGTCATTTGAAATACATTATAAGATTGCTTTCTTTATTGCAACAATTTGCATATCAACAATAAACGATAAGAAGTTTTAGGATTTAAGCGAGCCTGATGTAAACTTAGAAGCACTTGAAATTAATGACAAAGGCTCAACATAATGCGGATTTTTGTTAATCTTTCCATCTTTGATAACATAAGGATGCGTAAGCAATATATCTGTAAGTGTGCTTTGGCTAAAGCTATTGATATCGTACATGCAGATTAAAGATACAGAGTGTTTTGGAGTAAGCAAATTTAGACTGGCCTCATATTCTAAGAGTTCGTCAGTTCCAGGCAAATTCTTGAGCGCCCATACCATATCGCCGCAAGCTCTTGTACTTTCATAACCAGCTCTTGAAGCCGATAATAAAGTTTGTTCTAGCATTTTATACATTTTTTCAGCTGCAAAAGTGCCATCCTTAATATATGTATTTTCAGAAGCCAGAACTTCAAATTGACCACTCGAAAGTTTTTCGGTAATAGATACTCCATTATTGGTAAGGCAGCGGCAATGTTCACTATGACGATTTCCTTCAAGAATGTTAATTACTTTTTCATTCTTTTCTAAGCCTTCCAAAATGTACGGAATGATTACCTCATATTGCTGTTCCTTGGAATCGAAAAAACCGCAAATGTGCATTGGAGCCAACAAAGATTCTCCACAGACTGAAAAAGATGTTTGTTTATTCATGCATCAAATATATATAATTAATTTTCGTCCGTGCAATTTTTCCCTTTTAACAAATCAACAAAAGTCTATATTCACCATCATTTTCCTTTGGTGCTCTATGGATACAAGGCAACACTTGCTGTTTTGGATGATCAACAGCCAAACGCCAAAGATGCATTTGTCCTAAATTAATAGGTTTTGCATCTTCCTGAAGCTGATAATGCAAATCAAAGTAGTTCTCTTTTAAAAAGTCTTCGAACTCTGCTTCTGCTCCATCATGCAGTTCTTTTAGTTTTGTTCTAATTTCTGGAATTAGAATTTTCTGCTTTGCTTGATCATTAGATACAATATCGCTTGCTGCTCCGTGATAGGTACACAAAAAAGTATCTGTTGCAATTGGAGAACGATCGACGTGAAATGAATATACATCAGTAGATATGAAATCAAACTCGTCGTCGCGTTCGTAGCACTTTAATAAATTGAGAGAAGGCGAAGCTCCAAAATCAGTTAATAATTGCAAGTCGTTTAAGATAATTTCTCTTGCTATATTTCCTTTTTCTGATAATTGAAGCGCGATTAAGTCTTCTGGAAAAACTTCTGTTATATTTTCTTTTAAAATCAATTGGTTTACAATCTCTTGAAAATCGCCATCCAAATTTCTGTACCAGCATAACGCATTCATATCTCCTTTGAAATCGGTATTTATAAGCTCAGAGAAAGTAGAGACTACACCTATTTGGCTGTTGGAAGAAAATGCATTATTCATAATTTGGATATTAAGATCAATTACAAAAATATGCAATAGCAATTACTTTTAAAATCTTTATACTTCTAATTTCATGTATTCGATTGCCATAGCTTTTCAATCGTAAATAACCATGAAATCAGGTATTGCTTTCTGCTTTTGAGGTTGGTAAATTTGCTATGAACTCAAAAAAATATATGATGAAATATAGTAATATCGATGATTTTAAAGCAATGAAATCATTTTCTTTTAAAAATAAAACAGTACATTTTGCAAAACAGCTTTTTTATGTTTCCATTCTTGCGATACTTTTCTCAGCATGTTCGAGCAATGACAATGAATCGAATAACAATCAATCTGAATATTATTTTAAAGCCACTTTAGACGGCCGCAAAATAAATTATTATGATGC
>NZ_DHEI01000053.1:38695-66638 GCF_002399805.1 Flavobacterium sp. UBA4854 | reverse complement strand
CCGGTACAAGTAGTTTTAGCTTTTTTTGTTTCGGTATTTAAGTCAATGACCATATGATTTTCTAAGAGCTCAATATTGGGCATTTTCTTGATCATTTTGAGCAGTTTTTGCTCGATTTCCTGTCCGGAGCTATCTTTATGATGTAATATTCTGTGTTGTGAATGCCCGCCTTCTAAACCTAGATCCCATTGTCCTTTTTCATTTTTATCAAAAGAAGCGCCTATTTCGATTAGTTCTCGAAGTCTTTCGGGAGCTTGTTTGATAACCATATTAACAACTTCTCTATCGCAGAGACCTCCGCCAGAACGAAGCGTATCATGTATGTGTTTATTAAAACTGTCTTTTATAAGATCTGTCACTACAGCAATACCGCCTTGAGCGAGTTGCGTATTGGTATTTTTGGCTGTTTCTTTCGTCATTATAACAATAGATAAGTCTGGACGTTTTTTTGCGGTTTTCATGGCAAAAAATAATCCCGAAATACCAGAACCGATGATAAGTATATCTGTTTTAAGCATGTTATTTTGATTTAAGGTTATTGCATTTTTTATGATAGTTCGAGCATTTTTTTAATAGGCATTAAGGCTTCTATTCTCAGCTCGTCTTTGATTAGCATTTCTGGTCTTTCATTTTTGAGGCACAAATACAGTTTTTCGAGTGTATTCATTTTCATATAGGCACATTCACTGCAGGCACAGCTATTGTCATCTGTGGTAGGAGCCGGAATCAGCGTTTTATCAGGTACAGCTTTTGAAAGCTCATGCAGGATACCGGCTTCTGTGGCCACAATGAAAACGGCAGCAGGATCCGTTTTAATGAAATTAATAATCCCCGAAGTCGAGCCAATGTAATGTGCTACTTTTAAAATATGGTCTTCAGATTCAGGGTGTGCCGCAATTTTTGCGCTCGGGTTTTTGTTATATATTTCAATTAGTTTGTCTAGTGAAAAGGCTTCGTGTACAACACAAGAGCCTTTCCATAAGACCAGTTCGCGTTTGGTTTCTTTTTGAAGATATTTACCTAAATTTTCATCTGGAGCAAATATGATTTTTTGTTCTGCTGGTATAGATTCGATTATCTTTTTTGCATTTGCCGATGTGCAAACTAAATCGCTCATAGCTTTTATTTGAGCAGAACAGTTGATGTAAGTAACCACAATATGATCAGGATGCTGTTCTTTAAATAATCTAAAATCCTCAGGTGGACAGCCATCAGCAAGAGAACAGCCAGCATTCCAATCGGGTAATACTACTTTTTTATTTGGATTTAAAATTTTTGCTGTTTCTGCCATAAAGTGAACTCCTGCAAAAACAATAATATCTGCATTTGTATTTTGAGCTTTTTTTGCCAGTTCAAGACTATCTCCAATAAAATCTGCTATTTCCTGAATATCCTCATCTTGATAATAATGAGCCAGGATAACGGCATTTTTTTCCTTTTTCAATCGGATTATTTCCTGTACTAAAAAGTTCTTGTTCATTTTTAATTCTTTGAATTTTCAGCTTCGCTAACCTATAAAGCTGATGATGTTTATTTTTTAAGCTTGTATTAAAATATATTTTAATACATAATTTTAATAGGGTAAATATATTATCATCATTTTTTTCAAAACATGATTCTAATCATACTGTTTTATATTTGTTTGTATATGTTAACCTTGAGAATTGAATTCTAATTAAAAGAGAAGCTGAGATTTACAAAGATATTTCGACCCATTCGCGGAATTTTATTCCAGTCGGCATAAGTGGTGTAATATTTATCAAAAATGTTTTCTACGCCACTTTGTATTTTTAATTTGTTCTGACTCCAATTGAAAGTATAGCCTGCATTAATTCCCAAAATGAGATAATCTTGGGTTTTAGTTTGCCCGTACACTTTTGCAAATTCATTTTGAGCCAGATTTCCTAAAGCGTTAATTCCTGCATTAAAATTTTCTTTCTTAAAATCGATTCCTGCGCTGTATTTAATCGGACTTATAAAGGGCAGATTATTTCCTTGATTATCTTTTCCAGAACTATAGGTCAGTTGAGACTTGAATTGCCAATTTTCTAGAAAATCGTAAGTCAGATTAAAATCGGTATTGAATATTTTGGCATTATCTATAGCCTCATATCTTTTTACTCCAGAAGCACCAATAGTCATAGGAAGCGTATTTGAATCAATTTTGCCTATTATATAATTTGAAAAATAGAAATAGGATCCTGTAATTTTTGCTGTGATTTGCGATTTTTTATAGCCAATTGAAAAGTTTCCTTCGAGAGCATTTTCATTTTTTAGATTGGGATTTCCGATATAATCATAAAAATCACTGCTGTTATACAGATAAAATCCGTAGCCTTCAGAAACTGAAGGAGCTCTTTCGGCGTAAGCCAACCCAAATCCGAACTCAAACTGCCCTTCATTTTTGGTGTAATTTGTGGCAAAGCTTTTTAGAAAACGGTTTTTTGAAGCATCCATATCAGGATAAAAAATGCGGAGACTCGCTAATCCGAAATCATTTGCTACAGTATTATTCTGGAATCCGAGATTTGCGCCAATTCTCAGATGATCTTTTTCAGAAATTTTGATATTATCTTCTAAAGACAATCCGTTGTATAAAGTTCTGACATCTGGCCATGTGTACATAAACATCAGATTTTCGTTAGGATCTGTCGGATACATGGTCATCTCTGCAATTGACTTATTATAAAAACCATTCAAGTCAGCTAGAAAAGTATGGTTTTTCATATTTCCTTTAATTCTAGAATAATAACCATAAGTATCAGACCAGCCTGGCATATCCATATGTATTGGTACGCTTGGTCTTTTGGTATCGTCCATTTTATGAGTTATAGAATTGTAATATCCTTTTGTTTCCCAATTTGTTATCAGACTTGATTTTGGCACATATTTATAACTTAGAGATACAATTTTAGCTTCGGCCAAAGAAACATCCATAGGAAGAGCAGGGTAGCCCACATTTGTCGCTTTATCATAAATTACAGATGCTTCCAAAAGGTTTTGTTTGTTTATAAAATATCCTGCAGTAGCAGAAATATTGTATTTGGTAAATTGAGAAAAACTCACTTCTTTGTTTCCGCCTGCTTTATAATTATCGGCATCACGATGCATAAAATCGATATGAGTATAAAATTGAGAATCATTGTACCCTAAAGACGCACCAATAATTTTTTGAAGATTATTACTTTCAAAGCCAGAATTTAAACTGCCGTTCCAGCCTGTATTTTTATCACTAAACTGATTCCGTTTTAAATCGACAGATCCGCCAATTCCTGCACCGTGACAGCTTGCCTGCTGTCCAGATGCTACGTTGGCTTCGGCCAAATTTGAAACCTCAACATAAGAAGTAATCGGATCCATTTTGTCGGTACATGCGCCAAATATGCGCATTCCGTCAATTGTAATCACGGTGCGTTCTGTAGCCATGTTGTTTATAACTGGTTCCCAAGCATAGGCACCTCTTTTAATCATATTAATTTTTGATGATTTTGAGAGATATTCTTCTACAGAGGTTAATGATTTTGATTGTTTTAGATGTAAAGAAGGTTTACTTCCAATGACAATTATTTCGTTAAGTTTTACGGTTTCAAGACTATCATTTGCTTTTTCCTGCGCCCAGCATATTGTTGAAAATACAGCCAAGAAGGTTGCTGTTAGATTTTTCATCATTTCTTGCTTTAATAGAAAGAGACAAATTGTGTTATGCCTCTTTCTTGTTATTTTTTAGATTTAAAATTCAATCTCAAAATAAAGACTGCTTGATGGATTGTCTGTTGTAACTGCTTCTCCTTTTAAAACTTCGTTATCAGCATTTAAAACTTGAAGGTTTATTTTCCAATATCCTGTCATGGTAAGAGAAAGTTTTCCTTTATAAAAACTATTAGTTTCAGATTGAAGTAAATCTGTATTGTTTGGAGAACCATGATTACCCATACTTGGCATTCTTGGATCGATTTTGATTTTGAAATTATTTACAGTCTCAAAAGTCATCATATCCTTCATTTTATAAATCCCAACTGTCATATCGTTTAGCGCCACTTTTGGAGAAGATGGTGCGATATAGGCAATTACATAATTGCTTCCGTCGATTCCTTTAAAAGAGCTTACAGTTCGTTTTGAAGATGCAGGAACATTTATTTTGTCAGTTGCGGTGTAACTTGCGCCATTAATTTTGTATGTAATGCTTAATTCCCAATATTCCGTTTCGTTTTGTGCCATTTGAAATATGATATCTCCTTCAAATACCGTTTTCTTATCCACTTTTTCTACCTCAGATCTTGGACAAGAGTGCTGCATCATAGCCATATGCATTAATGGTGTCCAGCTGATTTCGGCATCAGGGATATAATTGTTAGTTTTCTTGTCTTTTATTCTAAGCGAGACATGATTATAACCTTGAACTAAAGAACCTGTTGAAGAAAATAATTCTATAATATGGGTATCATTGGCGATTTCCTGTATTTTATGTAGTCCGCTTGTTTCATCTACTGGAATTGAAGAAGAATCGTCGTCAGAAGAGCAAGAGAATGAGCTAATTGCTAAAAATAAAATGGCTGTGTATTTTAAAACTTTCATGAGATTTTAATTTAAATAATGATAATAAAAGGTCTGTCGAATGAATTCGATAGAAGGAAAAGAATGAAATAAAAATCAAATGAAAATCGGAGGACGGAAGATATTGACGACCTCTACATGAGAATATAAGTTATTATAAAATGCATTTACTATAAAAATAGAAACTCTATTTTTTTCAAAAGAGAATACTGGGATTTGTACCATAAACAGAATCACAGTTTCTGCTATTTCATTTTTCTTTTCGTTAGAAGCCGGCGTGTCATTTTTATAGCTTTTTGCTAATTCTTTTTTCAAATGACATTTTCCGTTACAATGAAGTTCGGGAGCATTTTTGTTTTCGCATAATTCAGTTGCGATGTAATGGTAGTTGACCACATAATCCAGAAATGGAAATGCTGGTCTAAATATTACCGCAAATAAAAATATGTAAACACAAAACTTCATTCTTGTTGATTTTTGAGAATACGAAGGTATTATGAACTTTTTTTTGAGGATATGATTGCAATCATACTTTACTAAAAACAAGTTTTAGAATTTTGATCAAAAGTTTAACAAGTAAAAAACAAAGTAATGAACAAACTATTCTTATTAACAATGTTTGGTTTTATCCTGCTCACATCATGCGGGAAAGAAAAGTCAAACACCGATCAGGATTTTTCTACTCCAGCAGCAGCTGAGAAAACAGCTGATGCAGAATCTTACGATCCAAAAAGAGGTCTTGGGAAGTATGAAACAGTTGAATTAGGAGCTTCTTTGGATAAAGCATTAGCTGAAAAAGGACTTAAAACTGCTGAAGTAAAATGCACTTCCTGTCATAAACCAACAGATGAAAAATTAGTTGGTCCAGGATGGAAAGGAGTAACAAAAAGAAGAACACCTCAATGGATTATGAATTTTATTACCAATCCAGATCCAATGATTGACAAAGATCCAGAATTGCAGGCACAATTAGAGCTTTGCATGATTCGTATGCCTAACCAAGGATTAACAGAAGATGAAGCAAGATCTATTTTGGAATATATGCGCCAGAATGATGGAGTGAAATAATTAGAAGGAATCAAAATCAAAATAATAGCCTTATGAAAAATAAATTTTTAAAATCGATTTTCGTTGTTACGTTAGGGTGTGCTTTGTTTGTTTCGTGCAAACCGAAAGACTCTACAGATGCTGTTGAAGGCGATGCTGCCCAAAAAGTGTATGTGGCACCCGGAAAATATGATGAATTCTACAACTTTGTATCGGGCGGTTTTAGCGGTCAGGTGAGTGTTTACGGACTTCCGAGCGGAAGATTGCTAAAGGTAATGCCAGTGTTTTCTGAAGATCCACAAAGCGGTTATGGTTACAGTGAAGAAACAAAACCAATGCTGAATACCTCGCACGGTTATGTGCCTTGGGACGATCAGCATCACTTGGATTTATCACAAACCAATGGAGAAGTAGACGGACGATGGATTTTTGCTAATGCGAATAATACGCCACGTATTGCGCGTATTGATTTGAAAACGTTCAAAACAGCAGAAATTATTGAGCTTCCAAATTGTGGAGGAAATCACTCTTCACCATTTATTACCCAAAATACAGAATATGTGGTAGGAGCCAGCCGTTTTAGTGTTCCTGCAGATAATGACAATGGAGATGTTCCAATTAATACGTACAAGAAAAACTTTAAAGGATATTTAAGTTTTGTGAAAGTTGGAAAAGAAGGAGAATTGGATCTTGCTTTCCAAATCGTAGCTCCAGGTGTTAATTTTGACCTTAGCCACCCTGGTAAAAAAGAATCTCATGGATGGTTTTTCTTCTCATGCTATAATACAGAACAAGCCAATACCTTATTGGAAGTTAATGCTTCTAAAAATGATAAGGATTTTATCATGGCGGTAAACTGGAAAAAAGCAGAAGAATATATTAAAGCTGGAAAAGGAAAACGAATTCCTGCAAAATATGCCCACAATACTTGGGATGAAAAAACTCAAAGTGCGAAAACTGAAATTAAGAATGAGGTTTTAACCCTAGATGCTTCTGAATTGAAAGATATCTGTTACATGATTCCATGTCCGAAATCACCTCACGGCTGTGATATTGATCCAACAGGAGAATATATTATCGGAAGTGGAAAATTGGCAGCTTTGATTCCAGTGTTTAGTTTCACAAAATTAAAAGATGCAATTGCTAAAAAACAATTTGATGGTGCTTATGCAGGAATTCCAGTTGTAAAATATGAAGCAGCACTTTATGGTGAAGTTCAAAAACCTGGTTTAGGGCCTCTACATACAGAGTTTGACGGAAAAGGAAATGCTTATACTACAATGTTCGTTTCATCTGAAGTAGTGAAATGGAATATTAAAGATCTAAAAGTTTTAGATAGAAAAGCAACTTATTATTCTCCTGGACACTTAATGGTTCCCGGTGGAAATACAGAAAAGCCATTTGGAAAATACATGGTGGTTTACAACAAAATTACCAAAGACCGTTTCTTGCCAACTGGTCCAGAATTAGCTCAAAGTGCACAGTTGTTTGATATTAGCGGCGATAAAATGAAATTGCTTTTGGATTTCCCAACTATTGGAGAACCACACTACGCGCAAGGTATTCCAGCAGAAAAAGTTAGAAATAACGGACAACTGAAATATTATGATATTGCGGCCAACAAACATCCTTTTGCTACTAAAGGTGAAAAAGAATCTAAAGTAGTTCGAGAAGGCAATAAAGTACATATTTATATGACTTGTATTCGTTCGCACTTTGCACCAGATAATATCGAAGGAATTCGCGTGGGAGATGAAGTTTATTTCCATGTTACCAACCTTGAGCAAGACTGGGATGTTCCTCACGGATTTGCTATAAAAGGAGCAAACAACGCCGAATTGCTAATCATGCCAGGAGAAACCTTAACATTAAAATGGGTTCCTGAGAAAAAAGGAATCTTCCCATTCTATTGTACAGACTTCTGCAGTGCATTGCACCAAGAAATGCAAGGGTATGTGCGAGTTTCGCCAGCAGGAAGCAACGTTCCGATTACTTACAGTGTAGGTACCAATTTACCAAAAGAATAGTCAGTAACCATAAGGGAACAAAGTATTCTTTGTTCCCTTTTATTTTGAATTATTATGAAAAATAAAAAACTATCCCCTTTTTCTAAAGTCATGCTGTTTTTATCAGGACTTTTATTAATTGGAGCTGTATTTTTTCCTATTTGGAAAATTGAACTTACGGCACCCCAATATCCTGAAGGTTTGGTATTAAAACTTCATGCTTCTAAGATTGCTGGCGATGTTGATATTATAAACGGATTGAATCATTACATTGGAATGAAAACTCTGCATACAGAAGATTTTATTGAGTTTAAAGTTCTACCGCTTATTCTTGCAGGATTAGGAATTGTTTCAATTGCTTGTGCATGGAAATCAAATAGAAAAGGACTCTTTGTATTCTTCTTTTCTTTTGTGATTTTTGGAATATTATCTGCTTGCGATTTCTACAGATGGAATTATGAATATGGACATAATCTAGATCCGAATGCTGCTATTAGAGTTCCTGGAATGGCTTATCAGCCGCCAATGCTTGGATACAAACAATTATTAAATTTTGGCGCTTATTCAATTCCGGATATTGGAGGATGGATGCTAATTGTAGTTGGAGCTTTGCTATTTGCTGCTATTATAAAGGAAAAATATACTAAATCATCTGGTCGGCTCTTGGGCATTTTGCTGGTTCCTGCTTTTCTTTTTTCATGTTCTGGAGACAAACCTGTTCCTATTAAACTAAATACTGATAATTGTGATTTCTGTATGATGGGAATTAGTGACGGAAGACACGGAGCCGAAATTATTACAGAAAAAGGTAGGGCGTATAAGTTTGATGATATTGCTTGTATGGCACATTATTGTAAAGAGCATAAAGACACCAAAATAAAAGCATATTATGTACACGATTACGCCAAAAATAATGAATTAATAAAGGCAGAAAACGCTTTTTTTGTTTCGGGTGGCACGATAAAAAGTCCAATGAACGGAAATATTGCCGCTTTTTCTAACAAGAGTGAGGCAAAAGCTTTTGAAGCAGAATCAAAAGGAGTTGAAACGGAATGGACTGCAATTTTGAATAAATAAAATGCCATCTTAATTAAAATATTGAATCATGAAATTTCATTTTTGCCTTTCATTCCTATTGTTTTTTAATTGTCTCTGGTCTCAAAAGATTGAAGTAGGTTCAGATAAGTCAGTTAAAACAATTAAAAAGGCAATAGAACTTGCCAAATCTGGTGACACCATTATTGTAAATAAAGGCATTTATCGAGAAGGCAATATTATTATGGATAAAAAATTAATTCTACAAGGAAAAGGATTGCCAGTTCTGGATGGACAGCAAAAATATGAAGTAGTTTCGATAAAAGCCGACAGCGTAGTTTTCTCTGGGTTTAAAGTTATCAATTCAGGATATGCTTCACTTAATGATCCTTGTGGAATTAAAATATATGATAAAATCGGAGTTGTCGTAAAAGACAATGTTCTAGATAATAATTTTTTCGGAATTTATGTTCAGAAAGGATCAAACTGCATCGTAAAAAACAATATCATAAAAGCCTATCAGAAAGAAGAACAGCGTATTGGCAATGGTATTCATTGCTGGAAAAGCGATAGCATGCAGATTATAGGAAATAGAATTTCGGGACATCGTGATGGAATTTATTTTGAGTTTGTTTCTAATTCTGTCATCTGGCGAAATGTATCTAAAGCCAACATCCGTTACGGATTACACTTTATGTTCTCCAATGATGATTCTTACATAGGTAATGTTTTTAAAAATAATGGAGCAGGAGTGGCGGTTATGTTTACCAAAAATGTAAAAATGTTCAATAATTATTTTGAAGAGAACTGGGGCGACGCTGCTTATGGTTTACTGCTCAAAGAAATTTCGGATAGCTATATTGTTGGAAATAAATTTATCCGCAATACTTCTGGAATTTATATGGAAGGAACAAGTCGTGTAAAATTGGAAAAGAACATTTTTAAAGACAATGGCTGGGGAATGAAAGTGCAGGCAAGCTGTATGGATAATGTGATTTCGTTTAATAATTTTCTTTCCAATACTTTCGATATCAGTACTAACGGAAGTTTGGTTCTAAATCATTTCAATAATAATTATTGGGATAAATATGAAGGCTACGATTTAAATCGGGATGAGATTGGCGATGTGCCTTTTCATCCGCTGAGTCTTTTTGCTGTTATTACAGAAAACAATCCTTCGGCTATGCTTTTATTCCGAAGTTTTATGATTACGCTTTTGGATAAATCAGAAAAAATCCTTCCGAGCATAACACCCGATAATTTTGTCGATGAATCTCCCGAAATGAAATCTCTCATATTATGATTACTTTAAAAAATATAAATAAAAAATTTGGAAGACTGCAGGTTTTGCAAGATGTTAACCTTGAGTTTAAAGCAGGAGAATGCATTGCGCTTATTGGTCCGAACGGCTGTGGAAAAACAACTTTGATAAAATCGATCTTAGGAATGGTATTGCCCGATAATGGCGATATTTTACTTCATGAAGAATCTATTTTAAAGAAGTTTGAATATCGAAATAAAATAGGTTACATGCCACAAATTGGCCGTTATCCTGATAATATGACGATTTCTCAGATTATAGAAATGATCAAGCAAATTCGGAATTCGAAAAAAGAATTGGATGAAGATTTGATAAAAGCTTTCAAATTGGATAAAATGAGCGACAAACAAATGAGGACACTTTCTGGCGGAACTACGCAAAAAGTAAGTGCAACATTAGCTTTCCTTTTTAATCCTGATGTTTTAATTCTAGACGAACCGACTGCAGGACTAGATCCGTTGGCGGCCGAAATTTTGAAAGAGAAAATCATTAAAGAGAAAAACAAAGGAAAATTAATCTTGATTACTTCGCACTTGTTAAGTGAACTGGACGATATGATTACTCAAATCATTTTTATGCAGGACGGAAAAGTACATTTTCATAAAACGATTAAAGATCTTTTGGAATCAACCGGAGAAAGCAAAATTTCAAAATCTATTGCCACAATATTAAAAGAAAAACAGCATGAACAGAATAATTAAAATTGTCTTATTGGATATTCTTAAAAATAAGATTGTTGTGAGTTATGCTCTAATTTTAGCGTTGCTTTCTTGGGGATCTTTTATGCTTGAAGACAATACAGCCAAAGGCTTACTGACTATTTTGAATGTTATTTTATTCACAGTTCCGCTGGTATCGATACTTTTTTCTACTATCTATATATACAATAGTTCAGAGTTTATAGAACTTTTGTTGAGCCAGCCTATTAAAAGAAAGAAAATCTGGATTAGTTTGTTTACAGGACTTTCTATTGCAATGCTTTTAGCTTTTTTTCTTGGAGCAGGAATTCCTCTTTTGGTAAATGCGCCAGGAATGGCAGGATTGATGATGGTTCTGTCTGGAAGTTTAATTTCTGTTGTTTTTGTCTCGTTGGCCTTTTTGAGCTGTATTTTAACTCGAGATAAAGCAAAGGGAATAGGTTTGGCCATTTTATTTTGGATGTATTTTGCCATATTGTTTGATGCTTTGGTGTTATTTCTTTTGTTTCAATTTGCCGAATATCCAATCGAAGAAGCGATGGTAGGAATTACAGCTTCAAGTCCGATTGATTTGGCCAGGATACAAATATTGCTGCATTTAGATCAATCTGCTATGATGGGATATACAGGTGCTATTTTTAAAGACTTTTTTGGAACAACTATCGGGTTGCTGATTTCTTTTTTACTGCTTGTTTTGTGGATAGCAGTTCCGTTTCTAATTTCGGTTAGAAAATTTGACCGTAAGGATCTTTAATTTTTATTTTTTATTCAGAACAAAAGAAAGATGAAAACAGATATTAAAAATAAAGATGATATAATTGTATTGGTAGATGCTTTTTACTTGAAAGTAAAATCAGATTCAACAATTGGGTATTTGTTTACAAAAGTGGCTATGGTCAATTGGCAGAAACACCTTCCTATTATGTATGATTTTTGGGATAATATTCTTTTTCATACTGGAAATTTTGAAGGTAACCCGATGATGAAACATCGAATGCTAGATCAGAAAAGTAGACTTACAGAAACTCATTTTAAACATTGGACAAAGCTTTGGAAAAAAACAGTCGATGATTTGTTTGAAGGAGAAAATGCTGATGAGATAAAAGTTCGGGCAGAGAATATTTCAAAATTAATGATGAATAAAGTCATTTCTTAATACAAAAACGGGAACTAAAAAAAGTTCCCGTTTTTATTTTAAAGCTATTAGAACTGAATTAATAATTTCTTTTAACCTTTTACAAAAGAAGAAAAAATCGTGTTATTTTGGTATGATTCAAATCATAAGACAGGAAATTAGTAAAACAATTTATGATCTATAATTTCAATTTTTTTGTTTTTGCTCATAAGTGATAATGTTCGTATTACGGTTTCTACCCGTAGTCCTGTAAAATCTGCAATTTCTTGTCTCGTATATGGAATTTTCATTTTTATTGATGTGGCTACGTTATTTTGTTTTTTTAGATTATCTAAAAAATATTGAATGCGATATTCTGGTTTATGATTGACTATATTTTTAGAAAAGACAATTTTGTTATAGATTTTCCATGCAAATAGCTTGAGTATTCTAAATTGTATTTCTGGATTTTCTTCTAGAAAAGAAAAAAAGCTGTTTTTGGATAATTTTAAAATGATACAATCTGTTTGCGCAATTGCGGTAGCAGGGTAGGGTTGTCCGATAAAAAGAGGCGGCTCGCCAAAACTGTTTCCTTCATTAAAAATACCAACCGTCAGATCTTTGCCATCTTCATTGGTATAGCTCATTTTTACAGTTCCTTCTAAAATTTGAAAAAAGGAAAGTGCAGCATCATTTTCAAAAAAAATAATTGAGTTTTTAGGAACTTTTTTAGCCACAGCTCCCCAAGTATAAAGCAAATCAGTATCAATGTGCATGATAAAACAATTATTGCATTTTGAAGAATTGGTTAAGTGTTTGGTTTTGTTTTTATTAAGACAAATAAAAGTATTAAAGAGGAAAGGAAATATGATAAATGTTAGCTTTTGAATTATTTTTTCGAATCAAAATATATTCTAATGAAATTTTGAAATAAAAGTATGATAAGGGAAAATTTATGAAAAAGATAAAGCACGATGAAGAGTTAAACTCTTGCATCATGCTTTATACAATTGTAGATTAAAAAAATTATTTTGCGTCTATCAGAGTAAGTGAAACTCTTCTGTTTAGAGGTCTATTCTCTACTGGAATATTTGGAACTAAAGGTTCGCTTTCACCTTTTGAAAATAAATGCATACGATTAGATTCAATTCCTTTATTCTGTAAATAATCTGAAACTGCCTGAGCTCTTTTCATTCCAATTTCAAGATTGCGTGCTTCAGTTCCTATATCACAAGTATATCCTGTAATATTAAGATCTGTATCTTTATTTGATTTCAGAATTTTAGCAATTTCGTCTAATCTTGTAGCCAATTCAGGCGTTACATTAGTGTTGCCAACTTCTTGGAAAGCAAGAGGTTTTTCGACATATGTGCGTTCTGTTGGTGTAAGTTCTTTTTTTGCTGATGGAGCTTCAACAACTTTCTGCTGTACAGGAGCCGCTTCTTGAACAGGAGCTTCTGTCTTGGTCATGATTTCTTCTTTTGGCGGCACAGGTTCTGGTTTGTTTTTAGTTAGCATAAAACCTAATTTCAGTTGAATACCTGCAGAGAAGTAACGGCTTTCTTGAACAATTTTTCTATTGCCGCTTGTACCATTTGCCTGAATATTATCAATCCCGTTTGGGCTATAAGCAACTATATTAACATCTGGATTTTCTTTTGCCATTTCTGTTAAACCGTAATCTAGATATATGCCAGTATAAAGTTGCGTTTTTTCTTTTAGTTTGAAAGTAAGACCAGTTTCTACACTTAAAAGAAAAGAAGGATCTAAGTTTACTGTTGTTTTATCTTGCCAATTGGTTACTTTACCAAATCCGTGAGAAGGCAAATCATCAATCAAGAGATTTATGTCAGGATAATAACCGCTCAATTGCAACTCAGATGCTGATGCTTTTGCTGTCTGTTTTCCTGGAAAAAGAATTTTTCCCCCAACGCCAAAATACAGTTGTGTCTGTGGTGCAATTGATGTTCTGTATTGCATCATTAATGGAACTGCAATAGAAATGAAGTGTTGATCTTCTTTATAGTTTGTCGGAGTAACTTGATACTCAAATGCAGAAGTCTGGTCATCGATCTCATAGGTTGAGATTGTAGTTCCGTTATGCAATTCAAAATTGTTTTGGTTGTACATTGCATCAATTCCTGTCATAATTCCCCAGTGGCTGCTGAAGAAATAGGTGTAACCGACACCTATTCCTCCGCCAAATTTTAGTTTGCCATCTCCAAGAGTGCTATCATAAAGGATTCCTGATGGACCTCCATTAATCTTGACATTAATTTCCTGTGCTTTTATAGTGACAGTAAATAGTAGAAGTATGGCTATCGTGGTTTTAATTTTCATCGCTTGTAATTTTAAATTAAATCTCATTTTTATTTAACCAATAAGTTGATTGTTTTTAATTGACCATCAGCCAATTTAAGAACAACAATATATAGGGCAACCTGTGATGGAGCGGTTATTTCATTTTTGGCTTTTACATTTGAAATAGTCTGTACTAATTTTCCTGTAATGTCATAAATAACCACTTCAGATCCATTTAATTGAGAATCGCTAAAATCACATTCTAAAGTAAATTGAGCTCCCGGTTTAACTGGGTTTGGATAGATTTTTATCTTTTTGGTAAAAATTGTTCCAGTAGTCTCAATTGGACAAGATTTAATTGAATTTCCGTTTTTGTCTTTTGCAATTACATAATAAGTACCGTTTAAAGGCAGAAGCTCGCTATAATACTGACGTGTTGCACCAGAAACAGCTGTTCCGTTTTTATACCACTGCCAAGCCACAAAATTATTCGATTTGTTATCAAAGAATAGCACATTTGCCCATTGCTGTACAACGAGTCCAGATTGGCTTATTTCTATTGTTTTAACAACGGCTGTAGCTTCATTATGATTCTGATCTCCAATTTGTGTTGCAGTAATGGTTGAATTTCCTGAACCAGCAATATTTAAAATTGAGCCAGAAATTGTTCCTAATGCTGTATTTGCAATGATATAAGAAATTGGTAATCCGCTATCTGCTGTTGCAGTTAAGGTTACGATATCAGAATCTAAACATCCAAATTCTAAAGTTTGGTTCCAAGTGATAGTTTGGTCAGCTTTAGTAATTTCAAATTCTGCACCAGTAAACTCAATTATATAATCAGCACCAGCACTAATTGATCCTAGCTTAATGTTATATTTTCCAACATTTTCTCCAGCATCTCTTGAAAGAAGACCTGTAAGTATTGAGTTTGTATCTCCGTTAACAAAACCTAAAGCCGTGTAATTGAATACTGGATCGGCTGTACCATAAACTTTGGTATGTCCTGCTGCTGCAGTTATAGTAAGCGTATATTTTTCTGTTGTAAAACTTACTTCATTTCCATAATTAACAAAACCGTTACTGTTTACAGCATAAGTTCTAACATAATAAGTTTTATTTCCTCTAAGGCCTGATAAAGAGCTTGTAAATGTTCCTAATGCAGCAGTAACATTAATTTTAGTATCGGCTGTAGTAGGAGAGGCATGTTGTGCATATACAAAACCAACTTCTGTTAAACATTCTCCCTTGTCAGTATTTATTCCGTCAGAAGATGCAGTACCAGATAATGAAGCGCTAGTTGTTGTTATTCCTGTAATACTTGCAGTATTTAAATTAACTGGATTATCAGGTTGTGTTATGTCAATACTTACAGAAACTGAACAAGAGTTTGCATCTGTAACCGTTACCATGTAAGTTCCAGCTACTAGATTAGTTGCTGTTGCTGCATTTCCTCCAGATGGAGACCAAGAGTAAGAATAAGCACCTGTACCGCCTGTTACGCTAACTGTAGCCGATCCGTTATTTCCGTTATGGCAAGATACTGCTACAGCATTTGCTGTTAAGGTTAAAGCATCTGGTTCTGAAATTGTTATGATATTTGTTGCAGAACATGAATTCTCGTCTGTAACAGTTACTGTATAAGTTCCTGCAGTAAGACCAGTTGCTGTTGCTGCATTTCCTCCAGATGGAGACCAAGCATAAGAATAAGCGCCTGTACCGCCTGTTACACTAACTGTAGCCGATCCGTCACTTCCGTTATGGCAAGATACTGGCGCAGCATTTGAAGTTAAGGTTAAAGCGTCTGGTTCTGTAATTGTTATGGTATTTGTTGTAGAGCATGAATTTTCATCTGTAACAGTTACTGTATAAGTTCCTGCAGTAAGGCCAGTTGCTGTCGCAGCAGTTCCGCCAGAAGGCGCCCATAAATAGCTATAATTGCCTGTTCCTCCAGTTGCAACTACAGATGCAGTACCATTATTGCCTTGGTTACAAGAAACATTGGTGTGTGAATCTGATGCAGAAAGTACAGATGGCTCTGAAATTATTACTGATTCTGTTACTGAACATCCGTTTGCATCGGTCACAGTAACACTATAAGTATTTGGACTTAATCCTGTAACTGTTGCCGCAGTTCCTCCAGATGGAGACCAAGAGTATGTATAAGTTCCAGTTCCCCCAGAAGGAGTTACCGTTGCTGTTCCATTATTTGCTTGATTGCATAAAACATCTGTTTTGGCAATTGTTGCTGTAAGAGCAGACGGTTCATTAATGGTTACCATTGCTGTTGCAGAACAAGAATTAGCATCTGTAACAGTTACTGTATAAGTTCCTGCAGCAAGTCCAGTTGCTGTTACTGCATTTCCTCCAGATGGAGACCAAGAATAAGAATAAGTGCCTGTACCGCCTGTCACGCTAACTGTAGCCGATCCGTTGCTTCCGTTATGGCAAGATACCGCTACGGCATTTGGTGTTAAGGTTAAAGCATCTGGTTCTGTAATTGTTATGGTATTTGTTGTAGAGCATGAATTTTCATCTGTAACAGTTACTGTATAAGTTCCTGCTGTAAGACCAGTTGCTGTCGCAGCAGTTCCGCCAGAAGGCGCCCATAAATAGCTATAATTGCCTGTTCCTCCAGTTGCAACTACAGATGCAGTACCATTATTGCCTTGGTTACAAGAAACATTGGTATGTGAATCTGATGCAGAAAGTACAGATGGCTCTGAAATTATTACTGACTGTGTTACAAAACATCCATTTGCATCGGTAACAGTAACAAAGTAAGTATTTGGACTTAATCCTGTTGCTGTTGCGGCAGTTCCTCCCGATGGTGACCAAGAGTATGTATAAGTTCCAGTTCCTCCAGTAGGAGTTACTGTTGCTGTTCCGTTATTTGCTTGATTGCATAAAACATCTGTCTTGGCTATTGTTGCGCTAAGAATAGGCGGTTCATTAATGGTTACCGTTGCTGTTGCTTCACATAAGTTAGCATCTTTTACAGTAACAGCATAGGTTCCTGCAGATAATCCGCTGGCCGTTGCATTAGTTCCTCCTGATGGTGACCAAGAATACGTATAAAGTCCAGTTCCTCCAGTTACATTTACTGTTGCAGATCCGTTTGAACCACCATTACAAGAAACATCCGTTTGAGATATTGATGGAATAAGTGCATCAGGTTGTGTTATAGTGAAACTTTGTGTTTTTTCACAGTGGTTTGCATCAGTAACTGTTACGGTATAAGTTCCAGCAGAAAGTCCTGTTGCGGTTGCACCGTTTCCTCCAGAAGGAGCCCAAGAATAGGTATAGGCGCCAGTACCACCATTTACGATTACAGAAGCAGATCCGTTTGTTCCGTCGTGACAGCTAACATTTGTTTGTGATGGAGTTATATTAATTGCTGTAGGTTCAGTAATTGTAAAATTTTTGATAATAGAACATCCGTTTGAAGAAGTGATGGTCACGGAATAGTTTCCTGCACTAAGATTCATTGCTGTTTCAGTATTAGTGACAGAAGGCGACCAAACATAAGTAAATGGACCCGGAGCTCCAGATGGAGTTACAGAAGCGCTTCCAGTTGATGAGCCATTGCATAACACATTAACTTGATAGGCTGAAGCAATCAAAGTATTAGTAGTTCCAATCGTGAAGTTTCGCGTTAAAGTACATCCATTACCATCTGTTACTAAAACGCTGTGTGTTCCTGCAGCTAATCCGGTTGCTATTTGTGTCGTAGCTCCAGATGGTGACCATTCGTAACTGTACGGAAGAACTCCGCCGCTTACATTTACAGAGGCTTGTCCACCTGTTGAACAAGTTGCATTGATTTGAGTAGTAGTAGCTGTTAATGCATCAGTTGGCTGAGAGATGTTGAAGGATTTTGTAATTGTACAATTATTCTGATCTCTAATTGTACAAGTGTAGGCACCTGCCATTAATCCAGTAGCGGTCGCCGCTGTTCCTCCCGAAGGAAGCCATTGATAAGTATAGTTACTACCAGTCCCCCCAGAAGCAATAACTGTTGCCGTACCTGTTGCAGAACCATTGCATAAAACATCTGTTTGCGATTGTGTTGCCGTTAAGGCAAATGGCTGGTCAATAGTATAACTTTGTGTAGCCGAACATGTATTACTATCAGTAACTGTAACTGTATAGGTACCTGCAGCGAGACCAGTCGCGGTTGCAGCACTTCCTCCAGATGGAGACCAAGAGTAAGTATACGTTCCGACTCCTCCAGTTACAGATGCCGTGGCAGTACCGTTTGAGCCACCATTACAAGAAACATTGGTTTGGCTAGTAGTTATTGATAGAATAGGCGGTTGAGATATGGTAAAGTTTCTAGTTGCTGTACAGGCATTAGCGTCGGTTACTGTTACCGTATAAGTACCAGCAGAAAGTCCCGTTGCGGTAGCAGTATTTTGAACAGGAGTTGTATTCCAAGAATAAGAATAAGTCCCACTTCCTGTTCCTCCTGATGCTATAACCGTTGCTGTTCCATTACCGCCTCCATAACAAGAAGTGTTGTTTATAGTGCCCTCTGTGGTTGTAAGTGCCACTGTGGGCTCTGTAATTGTAAATGTTTGCGTAGTCTGACAATTATTTGCGTCTGTAACCGTAACCGTATAGGTATCTGCAGCAAGGCCAGTCGCGGTTGAAGCAATTCCTCCAGAAGGAGCCCAAGAGTAAGTATAGCCTCCTCCTCCTCCCGCAGCAGTAACAGTTGCAGAGCCAGTTGCGGAGCCATGACATAAAACATTTGTTTGGCCAGATGGTGTTGCAGTTAAAGCCTGTAATGGTTCTGTAATCGTAAATGAGTGGGTCGCTTGGCAATTATTAGCATCAGTAACGGTTGCGATGTAAGTTCCGGCAGTTAGCCCTGTTGCTGTTGCAGAATTTCCTCCAGTTGGTGACCAAGAGTAAGTATAAGTTCCAATTCCAGTTCCTCCTGTTGCAGAGACAGTTGCAGTTCCTGTAGCAGATCCGTAGCATAAAATATTGGTTTGACCAGCTGAAGTTGCAATTATCTCTGTTGGCTGACCTACTTCAATATTACTTACTGTTGCGGTGCAGCCATTACCATCTGTAATCATAACAGCATAAGTACCAGCACTAAGCCCAGTTCTGTCTTCAGTAGATGCGCCACCAACCCAGTTGAAAGTATAAGGTGGCTGGCCTCCAGTTGGAGTAAGGTTAATGGCTCCGTTAGATCCTCCAAAACAAGTAGCATTGGTTGGTAGTGCTGTACCTCCAAGCGGAGAACTAGGCTGACTAACTGTAAAAGAAGACAATGTTCTTGAGCATAAATTAGCATCAGTTATTGTAACGGTGTATGTGCCTTCGATAAGTCCTGTTCGATCTTTAGTAGTTGGCCCATCACTCCAAGAGTAGGTATAAGGACCAACACCACCGTTAGGAGTCAAGTTTATTGCTCCTGTATTTCCTCCATGGCAAGCAATATGAGTTACAGTTGTGTTCGCAGTAATTAAAAAAGGTTGATTTACAGTAATGTTACTAATGTTCACTTGGCATAAATTAGAATCTGTAATAGTAACAGCATAAGTACCGGCTGTAAGTCCTGTTCTGTCTTCTGTTGTAGTTACTCCATCATTCCATAAGAAAGTATAGGGTCCAGTCCCTCCAGTTGGGGTAAGATTTATAGCTCCTGTGTTATTTCCATTGCAAATTACATGGGTTATAGCTGTTGTTCCTCCAAGTGCTGCTGAAGGCTGACCAACCACTATATTACTTATGGTCTGACTGCAATTGTTAGAGTCGGTAATAATAACAGAATAGGTGCCTGCTTGAAGTAACGTTCTATCTTGAGTTGTTATTCCGCCTCCCCAATTATAAGTATATGTTCCACTGCCACCTATAGGTGTAAGATTTATTGCTCCATTGTTTCCTCCGTTGCAAGAAACGTTGCTAATGTCGGTTGTTCCTGAGATAGCAGAGTTTTGAGTTATAGTAAAGCTTCTTGATGTTGAAGTTCCTTCACTATCCGTAATTAAAACCGAATAATTGGTTGGAGCTAAATTTACAGCAGTAGCTGCTGAACTGCCATTAGACCACAAAAAACTATAAGGAGATTTCCCTCCTGATGGGGCTACCGTTGCGGTTCCGTTATTAGTGCTACTGCAAGCAATTGTTTGGGATTGTGTAGCAGATAATGTAGCATTGGTTGTAAATGATGCTGTGTTACCGTAAGCAGTTCCAGCTGAATTTGTTGCATACGCTCTATAATATATTGTCGTCGCAGAAGGAAGTCCGCTTGCATTTACAGTAAAAGAGCTTGTGCCATCGCTTGCCGCGACTTGATTTACACTTGGACCATTTATGACAGGATTTGGCAGCACTGACCAGACAACTCCTCTATGTATGGCACCACTATCGCCTCCATTATCATTAGAACCTACCAATGTAGCTGTAATTGCTCCATAATTTGTTACAGGGGTATTTGTTGTAACTGTTGGTACGGTTAGAAGTGTTATATTCGGAGTTTGATAATCAGAGGCTGTTATTTGAAAATTAAGATTGTCAGTTTGGTCTATAAGCCAGTTTGCAGGATTATTTATGTTGAGCAATAAATCAGCTTTATTACCAGTCAAAGTACCATTATATTTTGCATTTGAGTGTTCTTGAACGGTGGGAGAGTAAGGGAATAAAGAAATACAAGTTTTACCATTTACTAAACCTGTTGGTATTGCACTTGAGTTTCCTCCGCTTGTTCCTGTAAGGTTCCATGTAGTATCAACATCGTAGTCGCTAAAATTATAATCTGAATGAATTCCAGCAATAAAAGTTGGTGAAGCGGGTAGAGGCCCTGATGGCGATTGATAGGCTAATATTTGATCTCCACCAGAAGAAAGATTAAATCCTGAGAAGCCAAGTGCAAGGCCAATGCCACTAGTTCCTGTAACGGTGAAGGTGTCGTTGCTTGTTTCCATTACAGAAACAATTGTTCCAATAGGTGTAAAAACAGGTACTGTCCATTGTAACTGTGATTCAGTACTTCCTAATACCCAAGCCGTACCGTTCCATCCTCTTTCGCTAAAATAAACTACGGTTCCTGCACTTATATCTTTTAGCACTATAAAAGAGAAACCATCCAAAGGATTGCTATTGAAGCCCAAGAAAGCGATATCGCCTGGACCTAAAGTAGTTTGTCCTTTTATATTTTGATGTAAACCAAAGACGCAAAAGAACGTAAAAAATAAAAGTAATTTTTTTTTCATAACATACAATTTAGTTAATGACATAGATAAGCATTGTCCCAGCCTCCTATATGATCGGGTTTTGTTAGTGAGGCAAAAGCCTTAATAAAATCACCATCGTTTAGCAACGTTTCAATTTTTCTAAAGCTTATACTATTAAAAGAATCCAAATTCAATTGGTAGATGTAATTATTGAATTGAGTTCTGTTGGTATTCTTGTCAAATCGGATATTGCCCCTTGGACCCTCAATATCTAATTTGTACATTTCTTCAATTAAAGAGTTTGTTTTTAAATTGTCAGCATTTAAAAGCATATGCTTTAATATCATCCCGTTTTCGTATCCTAAAACGGAAAAAAAAGAAGGGACTTCATCATAAGCCTCTTTATACTGTAAACTAAAATCTGTTGAATCAGTATCATTCTGCATCCAACTGCTTACTACATAAAGTTCGGAAGGGCTATTTTTATATTCCTCCAAAATTTTATCATTGATAAAAAAAGGAGTTACATAAAAAGGATACTTCTGAGTAAGTTTATTTTGTTTTAGAAAATCAGCGTTCTCTTCAGCATATAAACCGCTATAAATGGCAATAACAGCATGTGGCTGTTGTGTATTTATAGTGTGATCCATATGTAATGCTTCATTTTCTCTAGGCATAAATGGAGTAATATAATGTCCTGTGAATTGATTTTGTTCTTTAAAGGAATATTCTAATGCAGCAAGCATACCATATCCTGAATCATAAAATGAAGTAGAGCTTGCAATCTGATATTTTTTAGAGCTAAAGTATTGGCCTAAATAATAACAAGAATCAGCTAATCCTAATGAATTTATAAATACGCCCTTATACTCAGATGTTTGATAAGGAGTTGTGGCACCCAAATCTGCTGACAATAATAAAATATCATTAGCAGATGCATATTTATAGACCTCATGCATGTTATGATGCCCCAAAAAACCAATTATAATTGATACGTCTTCTTGAAAATTAAGTTTCTGAATTTTATCAATTATTACGTTTTTATCAGCACCAATACCAATACTTTCTACTAAAAATTTTACGTTTAAATGATTCAGCTTTAAACCTTTTATAAAATCTTTATCTAATGAAGGATACTGTTGCGACTTTGGAATTAAAATACCTATCTTAATGTCGTTATCCATAAAATGAGATTAAAAAAATAGAGGCATTTTTTGCCTCTATTTTGAATTATTAGTTTCTAGATGGAAAAAGCCCAGATAATGCAATACACATATTGACAGCAAGATATGGACTGTGTAAATCAAAAGGTTGCGTGCCTCCAGTTAATCCTGTATTACCTCCTATTGCTACAGTTGAAGCTAAACCTGCAATTTTTGCAGTTCCTGTTCCGCCTGGTTCACTATATACATTTGCAGTTGTTGTACCAGATGAAAAAGAGTTGTTTCCACCATCAGTTTCATTAGTAATTGTTCCTCCAACAATAGCTGTTGCAGTTATGCTTACCGCTGCTGTAGCAGTGCCTGCTAGGGTATGTGAGTGAGCAGGAATATTATTTGTTAATAAGGTCATCGTTTCGCTACCTGCTCTTTGTCCTATTACAAAATTGCTTAAACCTGGTCCTTGACCAAAATGAATAGGAGCTCTTCCTCTTAGATCAGGTAAACCAAATGTGGTGATGCCATCGCCGCCATAAATTGTGCCAAGCAATGAAAATAAAGCTGAATTCTGAGTGATTGCTACCAGCTGGCCATTACAAGCAGCCCAGCCTCTAGGTGGGTAATTGAATCCGAAACTCAAAATTGTTCCGAGGTAAACTTCCATCATAATTTTTTAGATTTAATAGTTAATTTTAGTTTTTCGTAGTATTTTACTACAATGCTAAATTACTTTATAACAAAATCATGGATGCACGGGTTTATACGTGTTTTTAAGTAAAGTCTTATAATTTAACACATTACTATAAAAATATAGCAATATTTAAAATATTGTCTTAATAAAAAAGGCGGTAATTAATCTTACCGCCATTTTTATTTTTTATTAACTTGAGAAAGTCAAACCTTTATTTTTGAAACTGACATAAAGTTCTTGTCTTGCTGAACTTATAGTTTCTTCCGTTCTGTAAATACTGCACCAAAACTTGATTAAAAGTTTATACTTTCCATCAGAAATTGAGCTGTAGTATATTTGTGATGGTTTTGAATTGTTTACTAAAGGAAGATTAGCAAGCGTTTCGGTTACTATTGTGTTAATTTCCTCTGGAATCGTTTCTCCATTTATTTCAAAAGTAATTTCGACCAATTTAAAATTGTCAGTATACGTCCAGTTGGTGATATTTTGAGATAATAAGTTACCATTCGGAATAATAATTTCAGCACCATTTGGAGCATTAATCTTAGTAGTACGAAGTCCCATCGATTTGATACGGCCAGATTCAGAACTAATTTCTACCACATCGCCAACCTGAATTGGTTTGTCAAAAATTAAAATAATTCCCGATACAAAATTGTTTACCACATTCTGAAGTCCAAGTCCGACACCGACACCTAAAGCACCGAGAAGAATACTCAGCTTATCTAAAGGCATTCCAGAAGCAGCAACAGCAAGAAGATAACCGCTTATTAGAACAACCAATCGTGTAATAAGCAATTTAGAATGTTGCCTTTTATTAATATTTTCTTCGTTTTCGTCATCAATTTCTCCAAAGAAATAAGCAACATATTTTTGAAGCAAATGCGCGGCCCAAATAATAATAAAGAATAAAACAACGCTTCCTAAAGTAAACGTAATGCTTCCAATTGTATTAGGATGGCTTAATAACTTTCCTAAAGAACCGCGAAGTGATTCCCAAATATTCAAATTTGAAGCAATTACAATTAGCCACATATAACTAATTACAATGATAAATGGTTTTTTCAAAGTGTCTGATAAACTTTCATAATCAAACATTTTTTCAATTCCTCTTTTTACTCTAGTTGTATAAATTTCAAGTAAAATAATCTCTAAAATAATTTTCAAAAGAACACTTAAAGCAACAATTTGAGTAAGTGAAATAAAAGCCGTAATACTTAACATATTAGAAAGCGAGACTCTTCCAAATAAATTATATAAAATCGATAAAATATTTAGTCCGATAAAAATGATACTTGCCCATTTAAAAAAGCCTTTTATATAAAGTTCTTCTTTAAGTGTTTTTATCTGAACCAATCCGTAGCGAATACCTAAAATATTAATCGCTACAAAAGCAAAACGCTGTAATAATCCAATTGTGATAAACAAATCCAAAAAGCAAAGCGCAAAGAACAATCCTAAAAGGAAAAGCCAATTTCTCATGGCAACTCCAGACCATTGATTTTTAAAAAGAAAGATTAAAACCCCTAAAAGGAAAAGCTGGATTAACTCTAAAAATAGAGCAGGAGCGTATAAATTGGTTACTACAGCAATATTTAATGCAATAACTAGAATTGGCAATAAAACGCCTCGGTTTAAATATTTGAAGTTTAAAAGCTGTAGATTTTCGGCATAACCATTTGTGTTTAGATATTTAATATTTCGAGAAATATACCAAAACAAAAGTCCCATAAAGAAACACAACGTAATAAGTCCGCCAGCTTTGTAGCCTAAATAATATGCTGCTACATTTTCTTCAATTATAATTTTGGCTCCAATATTATGTTTTACCCTTTTCTTTGCAACAGAATCATTAATCTGCCATAAAGAAGGATATTCTTTATTGAAAATGCTAATTCCAGATTTTTCCAGTTTTCCTTCAACGGCAACTAAAGCATTGGAAACAGAAATTTTTCGCTGTACTGTAAGTCGTTTTTTGTTGTTTAAAGTAGTTTGGTTTTTAGTCATTAAACTATCGGTAGCAACATATCTTTTTCTAAGATTTCCAAATTCTTTCTTAAATTGCTTACGGCGAATAGTATCCTTTATCAAGGTAATTAAAGTTTTGTCTTTTCGAAGATCAATTACACGTTTTTTGATGTTTTCAAGATCCAGATTTTTAGCATTAATTGCCTTATTCTGTTCCTCCAGTTCTTGTTGAATTTCTTGCAGAACAATGCGGTACATCTGCTGGTTTCGCACATTAGGATTAGCTCCTTTTAAACTAGCCAAAATTAAGTCCAGTTTACTTTCTGTACGTTTCATTTCGCCAAAAAGATGACGTGTATCACCTGCAAAATCGATATCATTATAAGCAGATTCTAGTACTTCTCCGGCTTTTTCAATTGCCATTAAGTAATCGCTATCTGTAGCCGTAGTGTCGTTAAATAATCTTCCGCGGCTTTCTTTTTTAACTGTTTTCTGTTGTTGTGCGTAGTTAAATTGAGAGAATAAAAGAAGTAAAAATAGAGGGAGAAAATAAAAAGTCTTTTTGTGAATAATCATAATTTAAGGGCTTGTTAATTGAGCCCAAATTTAATTTTTTTTGAATGACTTTGCAGTTAAGAAAATTTAAATTTAAAAAATTAAATATGAAGGTTTTATTCTAAGTTTCTGTTAGCAATTTCATGTTGTATTTCTTTTAGAAAATTAGAGTTGATAATAAGAAAAGCAATCGATAAAGGAAATATCATTAAAGTTAATAATCCTTTCTCGAGAAATAGAAATACGATTAGAAGAAGAAGTAAGATGGCAATTAAAATTAAAACTTTAATCGTTTTTTTTATTTTTTTCTGTGTTCTTAATAACTCTTCAACGCTCATTTCGCTTGGTTTCTTTGCTTTCATTTTATATTTTTACTTTAGATTTACAACAAAATTTGATTAAAAAACTTTCGAAAACAATAGGTCAATTTTTTTTGACTACCCCAATAATTATGGAAGAAACAGAAACTTGTCCAGCACAAAGACTCCTAAAGATATTATCTGGCAAATGGAAGGCAGAAGTTTTTCGTTTGGCTGTAGAGTCTCCTTTGCGTTTTAATAATTTACTGCGCCAAATTCAAGGCTCAAATAAGCAATCTTTGGCTACAGCTTTAAAAGAATTGGAAGAAGAAGGTCTTTTAGAAAAGGTAACTATTAAGTTGAAACCTCTTCATATCGAATATAATTTGACAGAAAAAGGAAAATCGTTAATTCCTGTTTTTCAGCAGTTGGAAGGATTATCTTAAATAATTCAATATTTTTAAATTGTTAAAAGAACCTTTTCAGGAGGCAAAAATGATGAAACCTTAGATAATTTAAGTTAAATTTGCGTTGTGCGAAAAACAATTGTCTACATATTTATCCTTCTTATTGCCTCCAATAGTAGTTTTGTACAGCAGTTTTATAAACTGCCTATACTAATTGCGCACTATCAAGAACACAATAAACTGCAAAATGTAAGTTTTGTAGATTTCTTGTCAATGCATTATTGGGGAGAAGATTTAAACGACAATGACGATGATCGCGACATGCAACTTCCTTTTAAGGTAATTAGCAGCGCTTCTTTTCACTTTGTATTCATTTTAGACGATAAAGATTTACTTCCGGTTCTCTTTAATCCGGAATTTCCACAATCAAAAATTTCAACTTACAGATCGGATCTTTTTTCAGATCCAAATCTGCTTTCTTTATTTAGACCTCCAATCGCATAATTAATTTTTAAATTTTTTATTGAAGTGGCTGAGACGTATCGTTTTCAGTTGCTCATTTATTATTTTTTAATTAATACATTATGCTTAATAAAGTAATTCAGTTCTCAGTTAAGAACAAACTGGCAATTGGAATCTTTACACTGCTGTGGATTATCTACGGTGTGTATGAAGTTACCCAATTACCAATTGATGCTGTGCCAGACATCACTAATAATCAGGTGCAAATTATCACAACAGCCCCTTCGCTTGGCGCCGAAGATGTGGAAAGGTTAATTACTTTCCCAATCGAACAAGCGATAAGTAATATTCCAAATTTAAAAGAAAGCAGAAGTATTTCTCGTTTCGGACTTTCTCTTGTAAGTGTCGTTTTTGACGACGATGCAGATGTGTATTGGGCACGTCAGCAAATTGCAGAAAGACTCCAGCAAGTAGAAATTGACCGAAATGCCAATTCGCCTGAAATGGCACCTGTAACAACTGGTTTGGGAGAAATCTATCAATATGTTTTAAAA
This sequence comes from Flavobacterium sp. UBA4854, assembly GCF_002399805.1. Taxonomy (NCBI): domain Bacteria; kingdom Pseudomonadati; phylum Bacteroidota; class Flavobacteriia; order Flavobacteriales; family Flavobacteriaceae; genus Flavobacterium; species Flavobacterium sp. UBA4854. The sequence continues at coordinate 39,276 of NZ_DHEI01000053.1, read as the reverse complement.
CCAAAACCAGGTTACGAAGAAAAATATTCTCTAGAAGATTTAAGAACAATTCAAGACTGGACAATCAGAAGACAGCTTTTAGGAACGCAAGGAATTGCCGATGTTTCTACTTTTGGAGGAAAATTAAAACAGTATGAGATTGCGGTAAATCCTGCTAGATTAAAAGCCCAAAATTTAACGATTAGTGAAGTTTTTACGGCTTTGAATACTAGTAACGAAAACACTGGAGGAGCTTATATTGAGAAAGGTCCAACAGTTTCTTATATTAGAAGTACAGGTTTAGCCAAAAGCATTAAAGACATTGAAAACATTGTGGTTAAAAGTACACAAGGTGGACTTCCGATTCTGGTAAAAGATGTTGCCGATGTGAAGATTTCTTCTGCGATTCGTTACGGTGCTTTAACGACAGACGAATATGGAGAATCGGTTGGTGGAATTGTAATGATGCTGAAAGGTGAAAACGCCAATAATGTTATCGTTAATGTAAAAGACAAAATTGCTCAAATCGAGAAAATTCTTCCTGAAGGTTTAAAAATCGAACCTTTCTTAGACAGAACAAAAATGGTAGACAACGCCATTGG